>NZ_SDLI01000020.1 GCF_004123195.1 Ammoniphilus sp. CFH 90114 | reverse complement strand
GTTTTCTTCGTGCCATCCTGAGCTGTTACCTGAACCGTTACGATATTCACTCCGACATTTAATGTTACTTTAGTGGCTTGTCCGCTAGTGGCCTCCGTTTCTTTAATCTGAATCGTCGCATTTGCATCTGCTACTGTCGCCGTGACATCCAGATCCTTGACGGCATTCCCTACGTTAACAGTATAGCTTACGTTATCGGGGGTAAAGCTTGGTGACAGTATTCCAGAATTCAGCGTCAGGTTGCTTAAATCCGCATTCGACGAAAGCACTGGTGCAGAGATAAATCCCTTTAATGTTGGATATTTACCCGATTGAATGTCCCAGATGGTTGTATCCCATCCTGCAAAAGTAGTTGGATCCATCATTTTACTAGTCGTTTTTCCAATAGGAGTTGAACTCAATGTCCCGGAATAATTTGTACCATATCTATTCGTTCCTGAACTTTCAATATCCCAATAAGAATGACTTAAGTAAGCTGTTCTTCCTGTACCAGGATTCGAAATTCCCAGAAAACCGCCGGTAGTAGCTCCAGATGTTCCAGTTACCTTGCCCGTTGAATAGAGGTACTTACTAGTAGTTCCACTGTAATAACCAATTAAACCACCAATTGCATTATCTATTCTATTAGACGTAGTACCTGATACATTTCCTGTTGCATAGCTGTTTTCTACTCCTCCTCCTATTCCAATTAAGCCACCAACCCAATTGTACCCGTGAACGTTTCCAGTAGCGAATGAATAACGGATAATTGAATTACCACCAGAATAGTTCTCGTTCCTCCCTACGAGTCCACCTGCTCCTTGGGAAGTGGAAGTCACACTAACAGCTGACATACTATGATCGATAATCCCCATGTTATGTCCGACAAGACCACCAACTTCTCCTATGCTATTATACGCGGCAGTTGACTTTACATAGCTTGTATCATCGAAGGGATCTACAGAACTATTAGTGATCGTTCCGTCATTTCCACCTGCAAGGCCACCAATGTTTGAATTGGCCTCTACCTTCTTTATTTTCACATTTACACGATCAATTGTACCTGAATTCCAGCCAACCAGAGCTCCATAGTATTGTCCACTTCCAGTTATACTGATGTTCTCCAGATTAAGATTTTTAACAATCCCATCCGGAGCAATATCGCCTAAAATTCCACCATACAAGCTAGAGTCATTGGTAATATAGGTCAAATTTCTGATTGTATGACCGGCTCCATCTAGAACACCCTGAAAATCTGAGCCAGGGTAATATCCAATGGGTATCCAGTTCGTTTCGTTACTAAGGTCAATATCTGCTCCAAGCTTATAGTAACCGGTAGGCTGTATATTCTTTAAATCTGTTACTGAATGAATAATATAGGGATCATCTTTCGTACCTGATCCCGCAGCAACAGCTGTAGCCTCAGGAAAGAACTGTACAAATAATGCGTATAGAATGGAAATTACAACTAACCGCCTAATGTAATTCATATTTTTTATCCCCATTCTGAAAAGATTCTATTAAATTAGGTTTTTCATTCGGTTCGATCACCCCACAGCTAAAATAGTATGATTATTATCTTTTAAATCTCCCAGATTGAGCATCCCTCCCCCGGTTCTGAGACAAATCCCCTTAAGACATGATTGGGTAGGGTGAAATGAATACCCCCCATCTTCTTAAATTAGAACAAGAGATTAGGGATTTTAGTGAGCGTTTCCCTAAAGTTTCTGACTCACAGTTTCCCGACGCCACTTCAAATAATGTAGGTACATTTACCCAATCCTCTACATTATATTACAATTTTCTTCATTCTGAATTGTTACTCAGTAAATTTAAGGAAAACTTAATGTTAACTTTCCAAAACAAAAAACCTGAGGGTTGAGAGTTAATCCCTACCCTCCGGCTCTTTTAAAAGAATGGGGTCTAACCCGTTCTTTCGCAGTTGTTGATCGTTCGCAGGCCTTGGCGGCGATTCTACCAATTAGGTCCCTGACCTGCTTTATAATCTTCGTCCGGTATTCTATAACGGATTCCATATTCAATTGAAACCATTGGGCAAGATGTTAAACATCTTGATTCTCACCCGAAAATCTATTACTTCCATTAGCCATACTGAACCACCGATAAAAAAGCATTGGAGAAAGTGTCAGTGTTTAAATGGATGTATTGAATGTTGGGCGCCATTGTAGCGATCTTCCACTCAAACTGAAGAGGATTCTTCTCTTTTTAATTCTTATCCTTACTCTGTTCCTTTAAGGCCTCCCGAAGAGATGAGTCAAAGATTTGAACTGAAATATTAGGCTTAGTTATCCGCTTATCCACGTATACGAATCGATGGCCTCCATAAGAACCTCTTAAGTCAATTGGGGTCAATCGCCCGAAACCCGAGGTAATACGGGGTCTGACCCCATTTTGCTCCACCGCCGGTAACATAAAAAGATAGAGGTGACGATAACCAAAGAGGTCAGACCCCACAAAAACCGTGGGAGTCATACCCCTTTGAGAGAGCCCTGCAAAAGTAACCCTTTTGAAAAAGACTTAGTGGGGTTAGTCAATTAAAACGAGTGAAATTATAAAAAAATGCAGTCAACCTCCCTAGGAGGCTGGCTGCATTTTGTCTATTAGCCTTATTATTCGTTTGACGTTTAGATGTTGTTTGTAACCAAAAAACGATTGAGTCGAGCTTTTCCATCCAAAGCGAGCATCCGGGTCAATAGCGGACATGACACCTTTATTTGCAAGTAACCGTTCATCTTCCACGATCTGCTTGGCTATACTTACTTTCTCGGAAATCGCTCCTTCGTGATCAGGGAGCAAGGTTTCAACCGTTTCACCCAATTCAGCTAAATAGTGAAGCCGAAACCGCGGTGGGAATGCCCAAACCTCTGGTACTATCCACCTAACACCTAATTGTTACAAATTTCAAAACTACTATATTCCTGTTTAGTATAGTGTTATACTGCAAACAGATAATGGAAACCAACTGTTTCATAATCCTAAAATACTACATAAAGGCAAACCTATTGAAAGGTGGGGACGCAAAGCCACAAGCCTAAGGGAGAAATTCTATGGCGGTTGGGTTGCCAAGAGGTTCGATAACGAATGCTAAGTTATTCCTTTTTGGAATAGCTTTTTATTTTTATTACCATTAAAACATACTAGGAGATCCGATCCAAATGAGCAAATGTCCTTTTTCGATGGCTTTTACGTTCCTCGGTATCGCGCGAAAGAAACCCAAAATGGATTCTTTGCTTGAACAAAGTAAACGGATTCATGGTAAGATGGTCATCGATGACAGAGAGATTAGTAGACAGTTAGACATCATCTCCTTATCTGAAGAAGACTTAAAATTAGTGAAGCTGATTCAACCCCTCATCATTCAGAAAATGGATGACATCGTTCAGCAGTTTTATGGAAATATCACGAAACAGTCCAATCTATTGGCTATTATCACACGGCATAGTACGGTAGAGAGATTACAAGGAACCCTAAAAACCCATATTCAAGAGTTATTCAATGGCGAGATTGACGAGGAATTTGTTAAGAAAAGAATTCGAATTGCCCATGCCCATGTCAAGGTTGGATTAGAGACCAAGTGGTACATGTGTGCTTTTCAGGATTTGTTTAGCTCGATCGTAGCCATCTTGGACAAGCATATTGAAAATCGCACGGATTTAATAGGTGCCATTATGGTGTGCAGCAAGCTGCTAAACTTTGAACAACAACTTGTATTAGAGGCTTACGAGCAGGAACATCAGCGAATCCGCCAGGTTCAAGAGGAAACGAAACAAAAAGTGAATACAGCTGTTCAACAGGCCGTCGAATCGTTGGCTGCAGTTTCGGAAGAAACGAGTGCCTCCGTACAAGAACTCTCCGCCCAGACAGATCATATTATGCATTTTGCAAAGAGAGGCAGCAATCTTGCCATCGCTTCCGAGGAGCGCTCCATCAAGGGGAAAGGATTAGTAGAGAATCAACAAGAGAGCATGGACTCCATCCGTGACAGGATGAATAAAATTCTGCAGGATTCTGAGGATTTACAGAATGTCTCAAAGAAGATTCAAGATATTGTCGGGATGATTACCTCTATTGCCGATCAAACGAACCTTCTTGCCCTGAATGCAGCCATTGAGGCGGCACGTGCAGGTGAGTATGGGAAAGGCTTCTCGGTCGTGGCGGGTGAAATTCGAAAGCTAGCCGATCAAACGAAGCAATCCATCTCCGGTGTTTCAGCCTTAGTAGCCCAAACGGATACCCAAGTCTCTCATGTCTCTCAGTCTGTTCAATCGATCCACAGCCTCATTGAAAGCGGGAATCAATATGTAAGCCAAACGGTGGAATGTTTTGATGAAATTCTAGAAGCTATGTGTCAAACGAAAGAACAAAATCAAGCCATTGAAAAGGAATTAGAGATGTTTGTGAAGACGCTCGCTGAAATTTCCGAAGCTTCATCCGAGATCGCCTATTCTACCGATTCATTAAATCAAACCACAAATGAATTGATGTAATAGGGAAAGCCTTTTGCTTCATGTAATAGTATGTGAAAAATTGAACATTTATAAGGTTAACACCTTATCTATAGTATAAATGGAGGTGTGGAAAACATGACAACCTTAGTGATGAAGCTAGATGCTTCCGATTATTCCCTAGAAGATGGACGAATGGATGAGAATGACGCCTTGGTCATCCGACAAAAGATCATTAATGAAATGAACGAAGGAACTCTAGAATTTGTACTTCTTGTAGAGAAAAACCCACGGATCGATAAATCAGCCCTTCTTGTTCTGGCTGGAGTTTGGAAGCTTCTATTTTTACAAGGCGGAAGGTTGCAAATCGTCGGGGTAGAACAAGAAACTCGTCAATTCATTGAGGAGATGGGCTTATCTCCCTTTCTATTAGAAACCTAGCTGTCTTTTTGGCAATTTTTAAGGAGGTCCTGATCTTTCATGAGGTTCCTAACATTAGAACAATCCATCAAAAGGTATAAGGAGATTGAGTTTGCTCTCAATGCGTCTACGATTCTAGCGATCACAGATGAGCGTGGCATGATAACGGACGTCAATGATGCCTTCTGCCGCATTTCTCAGTACTCCCGAGAAGAACTGGTTGGCCAAAGTCATCGTATCATCAATTCGGGGCATCATCCCCCTGTTTTTTTTCAGGCGTTATGGGAGACCATTCGGTCTGGTTCCCTTTGGGAAGGAGAGGTCAAAAACCGTGCAAAGGATGGCTCTTGTTACTGGGTGAAGACAACCATTGTCCCATTGCTCAATGAGGAGGGAAAACCTTACCAATACATCTCCATTCGAACGGACATTAGTGAACAGAAGAGAATGAAAGAACAATTGAGGGAGAGCGAGCAATCCCTATCCACTCTCATTGATGCTATACCAGACTTCGTATGCTTTAAAGATGGACGGGGAGCTTGGATTAAAGCGAATGAGTATGCCCAAACCCTCTATGAGTTGAAAGGTCTAGACTATCAAGGCAAAACTGATCTAGAGATTATGGGGCATGATCCTCTTAGGTCAGAACCAGCTTTACTCTGTATGGAATCTGATGAGGAGACCTGGAACCGAAGGGAGACTGTTCGGTCTGAGGAAGTCATCCCCCTGTCAACAGGGGAGAACCTGATCTTCGATGTGATTAAGGTGCCTGTTTTCCGTTCTAATGGAGATCGAAAAGGCCTCGTGGTTGTAGGAAGGGACATTACGGAAAGGAAAAAAGTCGAAAGGTTAAATGAGTATCTTGCCTATTCTGACCCCTTAACCCATGTACCCAACCGGAGGTTCTTTGAAGAGACACTTGATGAAATGCTGCAGGTTGCAGCGGATACCAACGAAGAATTCGCTGTCCTTTACCTTGACTTGGATCGGTTTAAATATGTGAACGACACGCTCGGTCATGCCATAGGCGATAAGCTTCTTCAATCTTTTTGTCATATCATTCTGCAATGCAAAAGAGAGGGAGACTTTATGGCCCGGATGGGCGGAGACGAATTCACTTTACTCGTCAAAGGGTATAAAGATCGTGTTGAGGTCAAAGCTCTGGCAGAAAAGCTGATCCATAGGATCAAGGAGCCTATCATTGTAGAGGAGTATGAGCTTTTTGTTACAACAAGCATTGGCATTTGCTTCTACCCCTCTGACGGAGAGGACGCGCAAAGCTTAATGAAGAACGCTGATGCGGCGCTTCATCAAGCAAAGGAAGAGGGAAAAAATAAATTTTGTATTTTTAATTCAGAAATTAACAAGAAGGCCAGGAAAACCTTCTCAGTAGAAAAGGAACTGCGAAGGGCGCTTAATCACAATGAGTTTCTTATCTATTATCAACCGCGAGTTAACATTCATTCAGGCAAGATCATCGGAGCTGAAGCTCTCATTCGATGGAACCATCCTGAATGGGGCATGGTTTCTCCTGGTGAGTTCATCCCTCTCAGTGAGGAAACCGGTCTCATTATCCCCATCGGGGAGTGGATTATCCGCGAGGTTTGCCGGCAGGTCAAGGATTGGAAAGCACAAGGTCTGCCCTTGATTCCCATCTCTATTAATATTTCAGCTAAACGATTTATGCAAAGAGATTTCATTACAGAAATCAAGCAACTATTGGACGATTATGATCTAGACGGACCTCAGCTCGAGTTGGAGGTAACGGAGACCTCTTTTATCAGCAATCCACTAGCCGCCCAAACGACGATGACAAAACTGGATGAGCTCGGAGTGAAAGTAGCCTTAGACGATTTTGGGACGGGGTATTCTTCGCTTTCTTATCTCACCCAGTTTAAGCTCCATACGCTAAAAATCGACCGCTCTTTTATTCAAGATTTATCTAAGGATGACAAAGTCAGAGTCATCACCACATCCATTATCCAAATTGCAAAAGGGCTCGGGATGGAAATTGTAGCCGAAGGGGTAGAAACCGAAGAGCAACTTGTCCTTTTGGAGCAATACGGATGCGAGCAAGTCCAAGGCTTTATCTATAGCAAGCCTGTCCCAGTAGACGAATTTGAGCAACTTATCACCGAGGGAAGGCTTCAGCCACTTGGAAGGAGCTGATCCCGTTCTTCCTATTCCTAGCAGGAAATAAGCGGAGAAATTTCTCCTATTTCTAAAAACGAGGTCATTGGGCGGCGAATAACGGGAAAGACTTCCGTTATTTGCCTAAATTACAAGGAAAAAGTGGATTTTCCACTTGTTAACGGAACATTCTCCGCCTAATTTGCCCTCCATTCCTTCAATTCAACAAATAGCGGAAATTTCTCCCCTTAACTCTGCAACTGGAAAAAGGGGTAGTCCCTCACTCCCTACTCTCCGGCTCTCTTGGAAGAATGAGGTCTGACCCCGTTCTTGGGTTTGCCCCAAATCTAGGGTGGATCCCGAACCGCTGGGATTTCTCGAATTCGGGTGGAATTTCTCGAGTATTTCTCGAGTTCCACTCAGAATTTCTCGAAACCGCGGCGGAATCTCTCGAAACCCGGCCCAACTCCCCCATCCCTCACTCCCTACTCTCCAAGCTCTCTTGGTAGCACCACCTCCACACTCGTCCCTTTCCCCACCTTACTCGTGATCCGGATGGTCCCTTTATGCGCCTCGATGATGCGGTAGCTCACCATCAGGCCAAGCCCCATGCCTTTTTCCTTCGTGGAGTAGAAGGGCTCACCCAACCGCGCCAGTCTCTCTTCGGGGATGCCGCCTCCCTCATCGGTGAACCGAAGAAGCACATGATCGGGATCTGGCTGGCTGACATCAATGGTTATGTCCCCACCCTTTGACATCGACTCTATCGAGTTCTTCATAATATTGATAAACACTTGCTTCAATTGGTTTTCTTCACAATAGATCGGGGGGAGTTCATCAGGAATGTTCGTTTTGATCTCTACATTGTTCATGATCGCCTGTGTATTGGCAAGCGTTACAACATGATGAAGGATGGTTGTAAGATCTTTCTTTTCAAAATGAAGCACCTGCGGCTTGGCGAGCATCATGAATTCACTGACGATAAAATTAATGCGATCCAGCTCGGAGAGCATGATCTCATAGTAATGCGTGTTTTCCTTCGCTTGTTCCTTCAGCAGCTGCACGAACCCCGTTAGGGTCGCCAACGGATTTCGGATTTCATGAGCCACCCCCGCGGCTAGCTGCCCCACGATGGAGAGTCGATCGGATTTTCGTAGCATGTCCTCCGCCTGTTTCCATTCGGTAATATTTCGTCCAATCACGATAAGGCCTTTTCGGGACCCATCCAGGAAAGAAGTCGGAACACGAAGCACATCGAAGGTCAGACGACCTCCGTCGGGTAAAGCGATCACTTCCTCTGCCCGAACCGGATGACTTGACTTCAGCGCCTCCTGATCGCAGCCATAGCAATAGAGGAAGGCTTCTTGGTAGTAACCGCCCAGCTCCGCGAGGTCCTTGTCCGTTTTTCCTTTATAAGCTACATTCTCTAGTTGAAAGAGTTGAATCGCGAAGGCATTCGCCTCGACCCAGCGGCCTTTCGCATCTTTATAGCAAACGAAATCGGGGATGGTATCTATAAGGTAGCGTAGCTGCTCTTCCCGCTCCTGCCATAGCTCCTTCGCTCTTCGCTCGGTTTTAATCTGACGATAGATTAAGAAATAAAGTAAACATACGGTAGTAATAACAAAGATGAGTTCCACAACACTATGGACTACTGAAAATCTCTCCGAATCATATCCATACTTTACCAACACTTTTCCCGAAAAAAAGATCCACCCCATCGAGATGATGAGGTAGAGAAGTGGAACTTTCAATGAGGTGACCGCCGGCTTGCTGTTTGTCTTATTCATGGGTCGTTCGCATTATTCATCGGGAGTACGATCGAGAAACAACTTGGTTACCGAGGTGTAGTCGCCTTCGGCTACCTCTTCGTCGGTTGCATCCTCTTCCAACTCATCGATATCAAGTCCCGGTGCAATGGTTGGCTCTGTATGTTGGTTTTTCGGGTCTTTTGGCATGATAGCATCCAGCTCCTTCTTTTTTGGATTAGTATGTTACCAAAATATGGTTTCTATACAAAAAAGGGCTGCCTGGCAATCGGCCTACCAGAGCCCTTCAAACACTCGCTTATCGATCAGGTTCGTATCCACGGGACAGGTTTCATGATCCCGACCGTACTGCCAAGCCCACACATTCGCAGAACAAGATGGGGCTGCCGGTTGGTATTTAGGTGCTTTCTTCGCTCCCAAGGTTCCCACTTCCGGTTCCGCGCTCCATAGCACGAGCTGAGCTTTGACCTTTTCGTCGTTCTTCACCGCCTCACAATAGGCTTCACTAAACATCCCCTTTACCGGATCATGATAAAGTCCCGGCTTATAGCCACTCGGATAGAATCGGTCTACCCAACCCCGGATCCAGGCTTCATCAATTTGGAAAAAGTGCTCGACATTCCCGAAGGCAAAAGACCCTTTTGGAAAACCTAGTCGCTCCAAGTGAAAAATCGTGTTTGCTGCCGCTACACGCCCCTCCCAGTAGCCAATGGCTTCTCGAAATACGTTATAGATCGGCATCACCTTGACCCCTTTCCGCTGCAAGAAGCTGATTTCTTCCGGTGTTAGACCGTCGCTTACATTAGGGACCGTCGTGAGGTACCTCCCCCAATATCGCGGATAGCCAAGATGCGTGACGACACACTTAAAGAGTTCTTCCCCTACGCGAACCGCCGAATCGACACCCCAAAGCATACATCCCCTCTCCCTTCCAATAAAATTCTACTATATGGTATGTAGGCCTATAGACAAATGTCTCTGATATGTTATGGTATAAAGGATTTATTCGCACAATAGAGATAGGACTTATTTGGAGGTTTTGGTTTCATATGCAACGTTTGTCAAATAAAGAAACTTTTATGATTGGTTCCATGCTGTTTGCCCTGTTCTTCGGCGCAGGAAATATGATTTTCCCCCCTGCCTTGGGACAAGCAGCCGGGACAAATATGAGCATCGCCATCCTTGGCTTTTTAGTGACGGGGGTTGGACTGCCTCTGTTGGCCGTGGCAGCCATTGCTCGCTTTGAGGGTAATCTGCAAATTCTCGCCAGCCGGGTCCATCCTTGGTTTGCTGTGGTGTTTACGTTGATGGTTTTTCTGGCGATCGGTCCGTTCTTAGGCATTCCGCGCACCGCGACCGTGGCCTTCGAGATGGGGGCATTGCCTTTCCTACCTGTAGGGACTAATCCACAAGGTGGGCTGTTATTCGTTTATACCCTTCTGTACTTTGGGCTAACCTTCTGGCTGTCTTTGAATCCTTCTAAATTAGTGGAGAGAATCGGGAAAGTGATCACCCCCGTGCTGCTCGTGGTCATTGGAATCCTTGTGGTGCGTACGATTTTTTCTCCATTAAATACTTTCGGTCCACCCGCGGATGCCTATGTGTCTTCTCCTTTTTTCACCGGATTCATTGAAGGCTACTTTACCTTGGACGCTCTCGGTGCTCTCGTATTTGGGATTGTGGTGATTACGGCCATTCGGGAACGAGGGCTAACAGATACTCGTGGGGTAACATCGGCTACGATAAAAGCTGGATTCATCGCCGCGACCGGGCTGAGCTTGGTCTATGTTGCCCTCGGGTATCTGGGAGCGGCTAGCCGAGAATTGCTCGGTCCGATGAGTAATGGAGGCGAGATTCTCTCGGGTGTCGTGGGACATTTACTGGGATGGGTAGGAATCGGATTGTTGGGGTTGGCGATCACCTTGGCATGCTTAACGACATCTGTCGGATTAGTGACAGCATGTGGGGAATACTTCGTCAAGTTGATGCCGCGGTCCTTTTCGTATCAGGCCTTGGTTGGAGGGCTCTGCTTATTTAGTATGGGACTCGCGAACCTCGGGTTAAACCAGATTCTCGCTTACTCGGTTCCACTCCTTATCGGACTTTACCCCTTGGCTATGGTATTGATCGTGTTGTCTTTCTTCGATCGATGGCTGGTTAAAACCTATGTGTATTCAGGGGCCATGATCGGCACGGGACTAGTAAGTATTGTAGATAGTTTGCAGAGAATGGTGTTGGATATATCCCAGGTGGTGTCGTGGTATGAGTGGCTGCCTCTCTATGAGCAAGGGTTGGGGTGGTTAGTTCCAGCGCTGATTGGGGGCTTACTGGGCTACTTCGTGCCCGTAAATAGGACTCGTGAGGAGAAGAAGGTGGCTTAGTGTTGAGAAATAAAATAACCGGAAAAATTCCGGTTATTTTTCGTTTTTGCTTTGAAAAGGGGAAAATAGGAGGAAATTTTTCCGTTATCTAACGTGAAGAGACCATTTTAGGTGATTTTCAGGTGGATAGGAGGAATGGGTGCCGTTATTTAGACCCGAAATACCCAAATTTATAAAAATAACAGGAATTTCTCCTGTTATTTTTAGGAAGAGGCCTGCCAGCTACAATAGTTTGCGTAGCAACGTTTTGCCCTTCTCGGTTATCCTTAGTCGGTTCGTCCCCACTCGCTTTATATCTTCCTGTTTCAAAAGCAACTCAATCCGACTACTCGTTCTGGGGTCATCCACTTCCATATAGAGATCGTGCTGGGTTAACTCGCCTTTTTGATCTAGCAACTCTAGTATCTTTCTAGCTATAATCATCGTATGAACACCTTTTATCTTTAGTTTCCATTGCCTTTCACAGCACAGATACGTATGATGGAACTTAGGTAGTAAGCTTAATCATAAGGGATATTCGCTTGCTTTTGCAAGCGTCAATTATACATTCGAGGAGGGAGAACATGCACGCGCGAGCTTTTGGCGACTTTTTACGAGAGTCTAGACTTCAGCAAAAATTATCGATTCGAAAACTTGAACGTCTTAGCGGCGTGTCCAATGCCTATATCTCCCAGATTGAAAACGGGAACCGTGGCATCCCTTCCCCCGAGATCCTCCGTAAAATAGCAGAGCCTCTTGGCCTTTCTTATGAAGAGTTATTGGAAAAAGCGGGATACGTGGATACCCCCACATCTGATTCTATGGACTTAGAAGAGGTCTTTAAAAATATTTCGATCACCTTCAAGGGCAGGGAATTAAATGATCATCAAAAGAATTCGATGTTGAATTTTGTGAAAACGCTTATCGAAATGTCCGAGGAAGATTCATAGAGGCTTTCCCTCTATCATCTGTTCAAGCAAGGTAGAGATAGCCTCAAACAGCTGCGGATATTGTTTGGCGCGTTCCGCACGCTGAATAATACTGATTACACCGATTGAGCGACCTTCGGAAATGACAACGAACGTCTTACAATGAAGGGTAACTGGCTCCCCTTTTTTCGTCCAGGATCGATATTGGAATTCTACACTCCTCTTCGTCTCGAGAAATTCCTCATAATGATGAAATACAGTCTGCTGGGTTCCTTCATCCATAAGCCGGAACGCTTGGGTTCCGATAATCTCCTCTGGATTATATCCTAGTACATTCTGAATGCCAAAAGAAACGTAGCGTGTCTTCCCTGAGCGATCAACCAGACAGATAAACTCATCTAGTCGATTATCCCAAAATTCAACCCAATCCCCAGATATTGTACTAATGACTTTTGCAATTTCCAAGATAAGCCCCCTCCCTCCCATTGCGCGAAATGCCCAATCTATTTTTCTTTGTGTATAATTTACCATTTTTTTATATTTTTGTCGTTATCTAGCTGTGAGTTTGATGCAACCTTCTCTGTTTTACTATCCACCCATGCATCGCATATTCGATGATGCCAAGGCTTATACCAATTGCCGCTGCTCCTGGCAGAGTGATTACATTCCCTGGATGGATAAAGGGCAACATCCACGTGGTCGCAGTCATAAACAAGCTTCCTTGGATCGTCGCTAGCTCATTCCCAAACAGGGGAAGAATCGTTTCATCCGCTACCACTCCAATGAAGATAAAGAGCGTGCTAAGCACTGCCGCAGGAACCCATGACGAATATTGAAGTTGTGTGGGAAGAATCTGCTCTGCACCATAGATCACACTTGGAAATAATAGGATCTTATATAATAGGTTAATAGTCACTCTTTTTCTTAGGTCCATAGACTCACCCTCTTTATATTCTCTCATTCTCGACAAACTCCCTTCTTTTCATGCGAAAGTTGTTGATCGATATTCATTTACCTGCCAAATATTTCTAATTTATAATAAACTTTGTTACTTAATGGGAAGGAGTCCTCTGTAATGAAAAGAATACTGTCCCTTATCGTTATTTTGTGCTTACTGGCTGGCGTTGACTCCGCATGGGCTGCGGAAAAGAGTGATCAGCTTATTATTATCAATAAAGCAACAAACAAACTAGCGTTTTACGAAGATGGGAAACTCCTGAAGACCTTACCTGTCGCAACAGGGAAGAAACAAACGTATACGCCTGAGGGAACCTTTCAGATCGTGAATAAGATTAAAAACCGACCTTATTATACAGGAAAGATCGCAGGAGGAGACCCGAAGAACCCGCTCGGCGACCGCTGGATGGGCTTGAACGCTCGTGGTACGAAGGGCGATACGTATGGCATCCATGGCAATAACAACGAAAAATCCATTGGCAGCTATGTCTCTTTAGGCTGTGTCCGCATGCATAACAAGGATGTACGCTGGCTGTTTGATCAAGTAAAAGTCGGGACGAGCGTGGTTATCGCCAATTCGAAGCTTTCTTTTGCTGATATAGCCAAGTCCAAGAACTTCACGGTGGAAGCAGACCCGGTACATCCACCTGTACAACCTGTCATCACTGCTCCTTTGGAAAAAGTGGACGTCCGTCTCACCCTGACTAAAGACGCCAAACTCTACAAGAAACCTGCTACTGAGCCAACGCCCTATACCCTCTCCCCACAACCCGTTCAAGCGGTGGAGAAGCAAGCGGATTGGTACCGAGTCAAAACCTGGACCGGAGAATTATGGCTGAAAGCGGATCAAGCTATCATGGGGGAGATCGTAGCCGTGGAGAAGAAAATCCGAATGGAGAAGGTAGTGCCAATTCTTGAGCACCCCTTTGCGAACAGCACCAAGAAAGGTACTCTTTCTCCCCAAGACGTGGTCGCTTTTGAAGAGTGGAATGGCTGGTACCGCATCCATAGCTGGGTTGGTGATGTCTGGTTTGATGGGAAGACGGGTGTGACCGTCTTGGAGGAACTAAAGGTGGAAGAAGCAGCCGTGGAGGAAGCCCTTGTGGAGGCTCCGGAAGAATTGGTGGTTGATTAATCTTTTTTGGAAATGAAGAGGTTTGGAGCCTGGTTTTTAGAAAAACAAACCCGATCCAAGGTTGGATCGGGTTGTTTGGTGCCTAGGGATGATTATTTTTCTTGGTAAGACTCCTACTTTTCTCCTTAAACGTCAATCGAGCCCCGCCAGAACGCCTCCCACATAGCGATGATCACGAATTTTTCATTATACTCACGAATCGGCTGCTTTTTGTCACGATTTATCGTTCCAAACTCACAAGCCTGTACCCATTACAAATAACTTGCACTTAAACTCACGAAATTCGGCCTAAAACTCACGTACCAACAACCATTTCAAATAAAAGCAGCCCTTCCCTGCCCCAAGTGACTTCATAAGTAAACATTCTCACGAAAACCGCCACATTCTCACGAACAATCGTTACTAAGTCACGAACCCGTTAGGATTACAAATTAAAAAACGGGGCCAGATCCGCTTCATCTGACCCCGTTTGTATCATTAAACCTTTTTCGTATCACCAAAATAGACTTCTACGACCATCGGCTGGGTTTTTCTCGTTTCACAGATGTTACACACGTGCAGAGTCTCGCTTATGTATTCGTTTAATTCACGTCCGCAATCAATACAGTATTGGCTTTTCATGGCTATCCCTCCGCGTTGTCATGTTATTGTCTTAAAGTATTTGCAAAAAGGATGCCAAACAACCCAGCCAACCGAACCCCCCTTTCCGTTCTAAATAATGCAACATATGAGTGAATTCTGACTAATATTGGTACCTTCACCAAACAATAAGTGCCCAATTTCCAGCGTTACGCTGAATATTGGGCACACAATTTATTGCACCTGCCGCTGTAAACGACGGATTTCTTTTCTTTTTCGGTACATCACGAGACCTGCGTATACTAAACCATAACATACGATGGCCATTCCAAGTCCATCTAGAGCACTGCCGGTTAGAAAGACGAGTCCATGTTCCTTGATCGAATCCAGCGTGAAGAAGGACTCCATCATCAACGCTCCTTGCTGGTTGAACAACATCGCCCCCACCTTGTAGTTTAGGACGAGAAAAAAAGGGACGATTAATTTTCCCAATGTGAAGCCGATCAAGGATACCGGGAAAGAACCCCTAAACCACTTGATTAACGGAAATAGCATTAAAAAAGCTAGTCCCATCGTAGGTAGGGTGATGAATTCGATAAACAGGCCAATGGCGAAGCTCCGAGCAATAAGCGAAGTGGCCCCTTGGGCTCGGATGAGCTTGAGGTATTGTAGTCTAATGATTCTGGTTAGTTTTCTAATCATACTTGCCTCCACTCGCTCTTATGAAATGGGAAAAATGGGGAAACCTATAATTATGGAACTTGATGCGAATGAGGTGATTCTTACATGGTAAGATGGAAAATGGCTAGCTTAGTCCTACTTCTCGGTGTCCTACTGTTCACCGGCTGCACAGCTCAAACGACTCCTCAAGATCATTCATTTATTGTCAATCAACTGTCTGGCACAACGGGAACATCCTTTAACGGGGAAATGATTCGCACCCGCAGCTATGATGGCGTCCGCAACTATATGGATGACAATGTAACCATCTTCGTCACTGACGAACGTGGCCAAACGATCATGCTAAACAGCAATCCCCCCCGATAAGAGGGGGATTAACTCTACTTTAGCATTCCCCAAATCTTACGGATGGCCACAGCAAAAAGCAGGCCAAACACGATGCCCACCGCATCGATCCCGACATCGGCCCACTTCGCCGTTCTCTCTGGATTAAACGATTGGTGCCATTCATCCAGCATAGCATAAATCAACGAGACTATGAACGCGATCCAGAAATTGTATTTCTCCGTTCGCCAAGTCAAGGTAAGAGCCCAATAGACTAAAAAGGCCAAAACAGCAAACACGAAAATATGCGCTCCTTTTCGAATAAAGAATTCTAAAAATCCCTGTACGCCTTTCGTTTGAATGCTAATTTCGCTTCCATTGTAATTTACTCTTACATGCTGGAGCCGCTCTTTAAGCGCCGCTTCTGGTACATTCTGTTTTAGCCAGGGACGCAAGTCCTGATTGGAATACGGTTCAGAAGAAAACCAAAAGATGATCGCCATCCACAGCACGACCGGAATCCAAACCAACCTGTTCCCCATCGTAACGCCTCGCTTTTTTCCTTTTCCTTATTATAACAGATAATTAACCGCCCCCTTGCATATACATGGCAAAAGACAGGCTTTTTCGGAGGTGGACCCTTATGTTTAGGCCTAATCGCCGCAAGCAGCAGCTTCAACAGATTGGTTGGTTGAGTCTAGCGGCGCTTCTCGTTGCCACGCTTATCACGTTTTATCTGTTTCCCAGCTCCTCCCCTAGTTCAACAGGCGAGTCCCTAACCCCACAACAAGTGGTAGAGCAATTTTATCAGTACGAACAAACCGGCGACTTCGGCAGTTCCTGGGAGCTTTTTCACCCCTTAATGAAAGAGAAGTTTTCTAAAGAAAGCTACATTCAGCAACGAGCACATGTGTTCATGCAGCACTTTGATGTAACGACTTTTGATTATCAATTGGGTGATCCCGTTTTGGTTCAGGAATGGAAAATGGGCACGGCCTCACCAGCCCTGCCCCAAGTTTATAAAGTGCCTGTCACCTTGTTTTATCCCAGCGGGATCTTCGGCGACTTTTCCATTCAGCAAGATGTCTTTCTAGCCCTTGAGGAAACCGAGTACCGCATTCTTTGGCCCTATAGTCAATAAATCCACTTACCCTGCCCGCTGATCCAGTATCGCTTGTTTAAGCAACTTGGCTCGCTGGGCTTTTTTTCTTAGCATGAACTCTTGTCTCACCTGGTTGGTGAGGCTCGGGTTCAGCCCGCTTTGCTGTGCGCTTCTTTTCATAGCTAGCTGGATCTGGTCAAATTGCGCATCAACCGCTCCCTCCAGCTTATACATCAACCATAAGTGGTAAAGAGCGTGTTCTCGTTCGAAGGAATAGGTGATAAGCTCACGCATTTCACGCGTGTATTCCTTTTCGATATAGAGAAGCTGAGGGACATATTTCTCTTGAAGCGATTGATACGCAATTCGTTGCGGACTGGAAACGATGCTTCCTACCTTGACGCTAATTCCACCGGCTTGAGTGGTTCCTTGCGAGAAAAAAGGGGTGGGTGGAGGTTTGGATGTGAAATAGGTTAAGCTGTAAAAAAGCGGGACTAGAACCAAAACGGCTAACGTCATCGCCTTCCAATTGAGCTTGGTGTTTTTTCGAAAATGGGAAAGAGAGATGACAGCAGGAACGCTAAGTCCTGCTGCAATCCCTAGAAGATTAGCCACGGCATCAAGGAACTCCGTATCCCGATGACGGTCAAAAAATTGACGGTACTCATCCAGCACTCCCATAAATAATAAAATAAGGGCAATCCCAAACAGCCTAGGCAAGCTCTGACTTCGCGGAGAGAGCTTGCAAGCTATACTTCCTAGAATACATGCCATCGTTCCATAGAAGAAAAAATGATAGATTTTATCGATCCCGATCATGGCGTAGAACTCACCTCTTGTGATCAGTATAGCCAAGGGGACCTGTTTCCTATCCTCTACGGAAGGATCACGATATTCGTCGAGACCGGTCGTTCTTTCCCATCCGAAGGTCGATTGCGAATCTTTCCATCATAGTAAAATGCACTCGATCCCCCGCCATCGAGGTTATAGGCATCTCGCACTTTAAACTCCAGCAGCTTTTGTTGCGCCTCTTCTAAGGTAACTCCTTCACTCCAGCCTTTTCTCCGTCCATCAATGACGATCATCAGCAAGTCCCCATTCGAAAAGTGACCAATCAGCGTTCGTGGATGCTTCTTGTTGGCCCAGTCCTTCGGAATCGGCACCTTGCGGCCCCCTTCTAGAAGAGTAGGGAGAAAGCTCGCCCCCTGCAGGATGCCCATCTTTTCCAACTGCTCACGGGATTGAATTTTACCCCCAACCAGTCTTCCTTGCTGGTTAAACCCGACAAAACTTAGCGTATTGGAGGTTGAAAAGGTTTTGATCTGGCCATCCACCACCGTGATTCCAAGGGGCACGGACGCGCCTTGGGCATTCTTCATGAATCCCCCCGCATTAACCGCGAGTACGGCCTGTTTTCTCTTCGCCGCCTGGCTGGTGGTCTCTCCTTTACTGGTTAAAGAATCCTTCGCCAGAACCATCTTCAAGGCATGCGGGTCATGCAGCTTCACTTTGGCCATGAAGCCCTTATACCCTGACTCCTCGAGGGAAAACACTTTGATCGTCGCCCGTTTGCCGAAGGTTTGTCCGATTGGTTTTCCCAACATACTACTGAGAATCTGATCGAGGACATCCTCACTTCTCTTGACTTGAGATTGACTTGCAGCCAATAGTTGATCGAGTTGCTGCTGTTGCTCCTCCATCTCCTTCTTCTCCAACTCAGCTCCCGTTTGGATCTTCGTGATCAGTTCTTGGGATCCTTTAATCTGTTCATAGACGTAGTCCATTTGTTCTGTTAAAGGGTCACTTGGGAACGCAAGGGCGGTTGTTGCGTTGTCTAGGATAAAAGGATTCTCTTCCTGAAACGCAAACAAAAAGCCCAGCAAGGGAGCGATCAAAAGCAAAAAGAACCAGTGAATCTTAGTGTGCACGGGCCGCTTCCTCCAATTGCTTCAAGGACGTCTTCAATTGATTCAACTGCGTATCTAACACCGTCATTCGTTCCTGCAGCGCTTTTTTCGTTTGATTCGACCCATTCAGCGTTTCATCCGCAAAAGCCAGCTCCTCCTTGATCGCCCCAAGCTCTTCCTGTACCTTAAGCAGCTCCGTTTGGATCAGCGCCACCTGCTGTTGATTCAGTTGCTTAATCTCACTTAACTGCTGATCGACATAGCTGCGAGTTTCCTGAATATATTGATTCGCTAAGTAATATCCTCCGTAAAGTAAACCTCCCCACAGCGATAAGGCTACAATCGAGAGGATGGCTTGTCCAATCCAATTCTTCTTTTTTCTTCTCCGCACGGACGATTCGATTGTTGTTTCTGTAGTTTCCGTTGTCGCTTCCATGTTTCCCCACATCCTATTGTTTTAAAAATTTCCAGAATCAAGTATACCATATCCATGAAAAAAAACGCCCTCTTGGACGTTTTCTACTGTTTCTTTTTATCCGCTTCCTCTTTCTTCTTCTCTAGAAACTGACGAAACTCTTCTTTGCTTTTTTCAGAGGCCATTGCTTCCTTCACTAGCCTATAAGTTTCGAGATCCATGTTGTTTTTCGGTTTCACGTATAGGCTCGCTCCTTTGTCACTGAAATGGGCATTCTTAGTTAACAATTATACCACGAAATGAAAAGAGAGATCTACTTCTTCTCAAGTAGATCTCCCCCTATGGCTGTATTCAGTGCAAGACAGGGTCATCTAAATAATCATAAAGGATGTCCCATCCTGCGTTGGGCTCAAAATAAAACGTCGTCGTCGTTGGATGCTCGATGAATTCCACTCCACGATCCATCATCTTTACCATAGCTAGCAGCCCTTGGGCCTTCTTCCGATAACGAATTTCCCCTGTTTCATCATACTTTCTCATGTTCTCACGATACATTCTCATTAAATCCACTTTAGGAGTACCACCATAATGACAAACGAATGCGGCCATGTTCTCAAAGGTTAACATCTGCACTCACTCCTCTTCTATTTGGATCTACTTCTATTATAACTTAGAATTCGACCCAAAAGGCTGAATGCGCTTACTGTTCACAAAACGTTACCAAAGAACACTCTACGCCCCATCGAATAGAATAGGATGAGGTGATCAAATGGCCTATTCTATCATTGTCTCTTTGAAGAAACGCCAGCTTTATCTGCTTCGAGACGACATCGTGATTCGTGGTTTTCCTGTTGGCATCGGTAAAATGCTGACCCCCACCCCGCAAGGGGAGTTTAAGATCATCAATAAAGCCCCAAACCCTGGCGGTCCCTACGGTGCCATGTGGATGGGGCTAGATCGTCCTGGCTATGGCATTCATGGAACCAATGCCCCTTGGAGCATTGGCAGGCAGGTATCCAAAGGATGCGTCCGCATGTACAACGAGGACGTCTTGGAGCTGTCGAAGATTGTTCCTATTGGAACGAAAGTCATGATCCGTGAAAACTAGTAAGAGTGGCTGCTCGCAGCTGATTTAAGTATTTTGCGCTTTGAACCATTTCTGTGCAATCCAGCACATTTTCCAATCCAATTTCAAAAATATAATCTCTTCCTTCGAGAAACGGAAGAACACCCGCCCACTCCACCTTGCCCTTCCCTAAAGGAAGCGAGTCATGGCCGGCCCCCATACTATCTACCACATGATAATACTGGATAAAAGGAGAAGCTTCAGCTAACCGTTGCTGGAGCTTTTCGTTGTCTCCTTCAAGGGAAATAAAGGAGTGGCTAATATCAAGGCAAAGAGGCAGCTCCAATGGTTTCACCAGCTCTTGAATAAAGGAAGGATTCTCACCTGAAAACAAGCCCTTCGTCGTATTTTCCCATAAAAACCAGTCCCCCGCTTCCTCCCGAATCCTCTCGATTCTCTTTCGAAGCTTTTTCCCCAGCCAAAAGAACCCCGGTCTAGAGCACTCCGTGTTCGCATAATGGGCATGGACCACGCATTTTACCTGCTCCTTCTTGCACAATTCCGCAAGAATCGAACAAGACCAGTCATAGAAATCACGTCTCTTAGGATCCTCACTTAAGATGTCGAGATATCGCCCCCTCCATCTCATCGGATGATGCAAATACACGCGAATTCCTCTCTTCTTTAACATCCGGATCACACGGATGATGCGTTCTGGACGATACATATCATTTTCAAACAGCTGAATCTCAACAATCTCAGGCTGATATCGCAAACGATCGACAAGCTGTCGGGGCTCGAGGGCACACTTCAATCGAACAAGGTTCACCTTTCCACCACCTTATTTAAAAGCCTATGTTAAACCTATTCCATGATCCCCCAAAATATTTATTGTTCTTTTGTAAAGGGTTCGTAAAGGAATTTTCTAAATATTTCATTGACACACGCTTCACATAGGTGTAAATTACACATAGGAATATACTTGCAGGGAGGAACCCCCATGGTAACCAAAAGGAAAAGGAAGATGGATAAGATGAACGAAAACCAGCAGCTCGTCGAAACTATAACCGCTGTTGCGGAGGTGGACATCTCCGAAGAAGCAGCACAGCAAATCGAGAAGCAATTAGCGGTGGAGACCAAGGAAATCAACGAAGCAAGTCTTGAGCAGAGCGTTGCTAAGGTCCCAACGGAAGATCAGCTGGAAGTGCAGTCGGAAGATCGATTGGAAGATCAATTGGAAGTTCATGCAGAAACCCAAACAGAATCTCAAACAGAACCCACCCAAGAATCCCACACCACGTCGCCCGACTCCGAGAGCGAGCCTGTCCTAGAAGACTCCGAGAACAATCCATTGCTCACAGCATGGACCCAAACCTACCACTCAGCAAACCTCATACAACAAGAATTAGAGAACTGGAGTCTGCAGCTCCTCGAACAGCAAAAAGTCCTTTCACAGCAAGTCATTCAGCAGTCTGAACAACCATGGAATCAACTCATCAGCAGCATGAGCACCTTTTTCCCTCAGAACGCTGATGTGCTGACAGAAGCAGGCAAGGGATACATTAACTTATGGATGAATACACAGGATCAATATGAATACATGACGAAAGCATCAATTGAACAAAATAAACTAGCCCGCGACACCATGCAATCTTGGGTGGAAAGCTCCGTCGTTCAGTTGCAACAGATGAGTAAATCGTTATATCCCAATAAATAATGGAAAGGCTGAGCCTACAGGTGTTGGGTTCAGCCTTTCTTTATGTCCTCCCACCCGCAAGCCCCAGAGGGTCAAAAAACAGGAGCTCCGAGATAACCGGACATTTTTCCCTTATTTTTAAAAAGTAGCCAAAAACACCCTAAATAGCGGTACAAATTCCGCCTATTGGCCCCGAAACCCCTAAGATCAGCTACTTTCGAGCAAATAACGGAAAATTCTCCTCCTATATCCCCCTTTTCAGGGTTGAATCTTGAATTAGAGGAAAAAACTCCGCCTATTTTTCTAGAATGTTATGAGGGAGCTCAGATCATCTGGTTACCCCCTACCTCCTCCGGGTTCCCCGAGGGCTCGAACTCCGAGATAACCGGACGTTTTTCCGTTATTTTCAAAAAGTAGCCAAAAACACCCTAAATAGTGGAACAAATTCCGCCTATCGGCCTCGAAAACCCTAAGATCAGCTACTTATGAGCAAATAACGGAAAATCTTCCTGCTATATTCCCCTTTTCAGAAGTGAATCTTGGATTAGAGGAAAAAACTCCGTCTATTTTTCTAGAATGTCCCGAGGGAGCCCCCGAGCTACCAGTTAGGACCCAAGGCTTAAGCCCAAAAGTTCAGCTTACTTCTAGGCCAGCCCGTCTAAATCCATCCCTCCCCTTTCTGTCTATGTAGTCTCTCTACTGTTCTAATAACGCTTCCAATTGATCGACCATGTCATCAATAATCTGTTTGGCATCTGTTGATTGTTCTTCTTGGACCTTATGGTAGATACGTGTGAGGATCTCTAAAATGTTTTGGGGTTCTAAGTTTCCGAAGGATCTGTTCATCTTGGATAACTCCTTATCACTGGTTGCTAATTCATTATATGTGAGAGGACTCCAAAGGGTTAGGCGCTAGCCATTACGGGATACATGGAATTTTGTTTCAGCCACTTCATGGTTGACCTGCCAGAATGCGTGGGTTGAAGCCCTTTCTTGAACACCTGTATAATGGCACAGGAAAGGGGGAGGAACAATGATGATGAGAAAAAGCTTGTTGTTCACATTCTTCGTTCTGGCCGCGTTGTTTATGACGTTGCCGATGGAAAAAGCGGAGGCAGCACCAACGTTAAAGGTCGGCAGTACAGTTGGAGATGTATGGGACTTACAGTTCCGTTTGAATATTTTAGGATATTATCAACAAAAACCGGACGGAGTATACGGCCTACGTACCTCGGATGCGGTGCGTAGATTCCAAACGTCCTATGGACTTCCTCCTGATGGGGTTACAGGTCCTAAGACATGGAGAGTATTAAAACGAATCTCCGTCAATCAAAAAGAACTAGATATCATGGCTAAGATTATCCATGGTGAGGCTCGCGGTGAATCTTACAAGGGTCAAGTCGCCGTTGGGGCAGTGGTCATGAACCGAGTGAAATCGCCGCTCTTCCCGAATAATGTAACTGCAGTCGTTTTCGAACCACGTGCATTTACAGCTGTAGATGATGGCCAGTACTGGCTCACTCCCAACTCCACTTCGTATCGAGCAGCGATCGATGCCATTCGTGGATGGGACCCAAGCGGCGGGGCATTATACTACTTTAATCCGGATACCGCCACATCCGCCTGGATCTGGAGCCGTCCCCAACTCTTGAAGATCGGTAAGCATATTTTTTGTTCATAAAAGTCAAAAAGATGAAGGTGAAATCCACCTTCATCTTTTTTTACTTGCCCACGATCATATTTGCCATCTTAACCAGATCAATGACATTAATTTTATCATCTTGGTCAAAATTAAGATTAGCTACTAGACTCTGGGATGGAGTAGGAATCTTCCTAGACAATACAAACCCCACTACTTCTAACCAGTCTGTAACATTCAATTCCTGGTTGAAGTCTACATCACCCATAGGATAAAGATAGATTCGCTCTTCATTTCCTGCGTCATCTTTGGCGTACAAGGTATAAGGAACGTTCATATCAATGAAGAATTGATGGTTCTCCACCGTGGTGCCCGCACTGTGGAAATAGGTGAGCTCCTGCACTCCTTGAGCATACTTTACATCCTGAATGCCGCTTCCGGTCCCTAGCGCGGATACACTTACGTTTACTCGTGGGTATGCGGTATCGCCAACCCAAGTCGTCGTAATCGTTGGCGGTTCGCGGTCTATATTGGTAATCTTAATTTTTTCAACTACCTCCTGACCTTCCCCATCCTGCACGTAAACACTATACCAGCCATTCTCCTCGACATGAAAAGAGCTGCCCTCAATATCATGAGTAAAGTAGACACTATCTGTTACCGACAGTTCACCTCGAGCCCATTTTTTGCTCAAAAATTCGCCTCGTGCATTTTCAATCGTGACTTCAATCTCGTTTCCTTGGCTGGGTATTTTTACAACCTCTGCTAATGTAATACTTAGCCCTGGAAGCGCTGGTAAAGTCCGCGCCGCAACAGCGTCACTCCTTGCCGATTCGAAACCATTACCGTTTAGCGCCGTGACTTCGAACGAATAATCCGTATCCTCACGAAGTCCATTCATTTGCGCTGTTGTTCCTGAGGTCACCACCATCAGGGGAGTCGTCTCACCGACTACATAGATTTTATAACTCACTGCCCCTGTAGATCCCTGCCACTGGAGTGTAATGGAAGTTGGCGTAGAATCTTGAACTAGAAGGCTAGATGGAGGAAGCGGAACCGTAATGATTTGCTCCACATTGCTGTCCGCTGATTCGATTTCACCCTTCAAGGCTCGAACGGCAAAGGTATAAGGCGTTCCCGGCTCAAGACCAGTAATTTCGGCAGAAACAGCCTCAGGACCTACATTTTTATTCAATTGACCATTCACATATATCACATAGCCCGTGGCTTCCGGAACTCCCTGCCAGGAAAGATTCGCCGTTGTGGTGCCAAACTCATCTATGGCTAAATCAGCAGGTGCTTCGGGAAACGTCGTAATCGTAACCGGCTCACTAGGATCTGATTCCACATTCGCGTTTATCGAGCGAATCGTAAAAGTATAGGTGGTACCTGGACTGAGATTTTCCATTGTCGTACTCGTCTCCGTGCTGCTTAGCGACTTCACCACAACATCCCCGTGATATATGAGATATCCGCTCACTTCCGGAACTGCTGTCCAGGATAGCTCGGCACTTGTTGTAGACTTGCTGACACCCTGAAGATCTGTAGGCGCAAGAGGCTTCATTGAAAGAGGAATGGCACTAATCTCTTGCGAAAAACCACTTACTCCTGAAGCGTTAACTGCTTTTATTTTAAAATAATACGTTGTTCCATCAGTCAATCCTGTAACCGTGTAGAAAGGATGAGTCTTGACTAGTGAAGAATCGACCTCTACAAAACCTGCCCCTGATGTTGTGCTCATATAGACCTTATAACCTGATGCCCCACTGACTGAACTCCAAGTTAGAGAAACGGCTCCGGATAATGGCAGAGCTGATAGATTAACCGGTGACAAAGGGAGTGTTGCGACCATTAAAGGATCACTAGCCAATGTTTCATTGCCTGAAACTATCGCTGTCACTCGAAACGTATACGTGTGGCCAGGCTGCAGCCCAGAAACATCATAGGAGAGACTGCTTAAAGGTCTTGAATTAAGGAGGATGCCATCCTGGTAAAGATTGTACCCCGTGGCTTCTGTTACTCCGATCCATGATAAATGGGTTGTCGTTTCTGTCGTTTGGCTAGCAAGAAGTCCTGTAGGCCTCGCCGTTCCAGCTGGAATGGTTACTTGTGCCGTTTCTCCGGTTTCTATAGCCGAGGTGGACGTATTGACTGTAGCTGAAACGGAACTGAAAAATTTCCCTGTCGAAGAGCTCGGTGGCTTGGCATCGAACTCAATGAGAAGAGATTCATGAGACGCCAGGGTCGATGTGGAGAAATTCCCCCAATTTAGAGTACCTGTCGCCCCAACGCTTGGACCAGTAAAAGTAAGCTCGCTTCTCGAACCGTCAGCCCGGATGACTGTTCCTTTTTCCAGACCTCCCTGGTACGTGAATCCCGCGGGAAGCGTCCAGGCAAGCTGACTCACCCCTAAGGTTTTATTATCCGCATTATCCCCTACATTCGTTACAATCGCTTGGTAAGTAGCCATATCGTTGTTCGAAATAACAGGAGTGGTTGAAACGCCTTGTATAGACGGAATAGGACCTGTTCCGACAGGAGTATAAGTTCCGTCACTAAAATCCCAATCCAGGTAACCAGAGTCAGGTACCGTATCTTTAATCTTCGAGTTAAAAGCCTGAGAGGAAAACGTCATCGCCCAAAGAGGCACTACACTCGCTGCTGTTATCGGACTGCTTACAAGCTTCGTAAAACTATAGCTTTTGTCAGCTGTATAACTGCCCCCGTTCAAGGCGGCGAAAGGAATAGCCGCTTCAATGGAGCTTACTTTATTTACGCCATTCCCCGTTACAACTTGCTGTACATTCACATGATTGCTCAATACGTTTACGGTCTTGCTATCGGTCGCGCTCTCAACGTGAATGAGAGGAACATCTGAGCTAACTTGAACAAATACCGTTGCTTCATGTGTAGGAGCGGTTGTTCCAGACTGAGGTCTTGCCGTGGTCAAGCGCAATCCAAACAATTGGTTTCCTACCGTGTTCGAACCGGAAGGAAGTATCACATCCCACCTAACAAACAAATGATTGGCATCACTTGCCATCAACACCCTCATCAAATCGGTTGTCTGACCTTTCCCCCCTCCGTCACCTAAGGAGTCTGAAAAAACCGTCGTAATTCCTGACCAATCCGCGATCGATTGATCCTTTACATCTATCGTTCTAAGGGCTGCCTCTGCATCTTGCCTAACGCCGAACTGAGCGTAAGAGAAAATGAAGGTGAATATAAGTAAAATCTTTAACCCATTTGATAAGCTCAGCCTTTTCATCATAAAAATTTATCCACCCTTTCTAAGATGAGAAATTCCTTTGGATCACTCGCAGTAGATACCTGCCTCCACATCAAACCTCCATATTCTGGAACGTTGATGTCAATCCAGGTATGCTTATAAAGAGGGGATTCCAAAAATCGGAACCCCTCAGCTCTATGGTAAAAACTCTTGTACAACTTCACTGGTTGAAGCAGCCTCAATCTGTTCATAAGCCCAATGCTGCTGTCCTACATCCTTGTAGGAAGACTGCTCCGGCTTCTTACTCAATCTTCTTCCAAGGAGCTTATTGAATACCGTAACGGCTTCTGCTCGTGTTATCGAACGATTCGGTCGGAACAATCCGTCCGTATAGCCAATCATGTACTCAGCCTCGTAAGCTGTAGAAATCACCTTATTCGCCCAATGCTTAGCCGCATCCGGGAAATTAGTGGATTGATCTCCTTCTTGCAGCTTCTTTAGCTTTAATGCTATAGTCGCCATCTCCGCACGAGTCACTTCCTTCTGAGGCTGGAAGCTTCCATCTGGATAACCGATCATGAGCTGATGTTCTTCAACGAAGGCAATTGATCCTGACGCCCAGAAATCCAATCCTACATCAGGGAACACTTGTCGCTTCGGCAATTCTTTCTCCCCTAATGAAACCTTCGTCAGAATGGCTGCCATCTCCGCTCTCGTTAGGGACTTCTGAGGCATAAAGATCTCACCTGGATACCCAAAGATATAAGGAGCCGGTTTTTTCACCGGAGTGATAACCGGAAGCTTCTCCACTACGGGCGGCGTGCTCCCTCCCGAAGAGCTATCACTTCCAGAATCTCCACCTGGAGACGCGATCGGCTGCATCGTGAGATCATATTCTACAATACTATCTCCCACATGAATGATCCCATCGCGAATATAGCTCGTAGGACCTTGTTGCTCGTTGCGAGTGTCTTCACGGCTGTCGAAGGTGATATATCCTTCCTTTTCACCGACTAGATAATAGTCTCCGTCCGGGAATACCATCCACGCATATTCTCCTTCCTCCGTTGTCCATTGAGGAACACGGTTTTGATTCGGAGGAAAATCATCAAGCACTGGCAATGGCACAAGTGTATGTGGAACTCTTCCTGACTTACGGTTCAAGTCCGTATCCGACCAGTAAAGAGACATTTTCACACCAACAATCGGCTTGCCTGTTACTCGGTCACTTACGATGCCGTACGGGTCAACTAATTCAACCTGAATGCCTAACTCCCCATCCACTTGTTCGTCTCCCACCGATACGTTGATTGCTTTTGCCGCTAGCTTTTCTCCAGTTGGAGCCACTACTTGAAATAGAATCTTGTATTCTCCCGGAGGAACATCTTCGAGTTGAAAACGGCCATCCTCATCAAGGGTAAGCCCTGGAACTTCTTGGCCAGAAGCATCGGTCACCTTCGTTTCGATTTGCTCTCCATCGGACAATACCTTTTGAATTTCTTTGACCTGTCCGTCTTTCTTATCCGTCATAAGCAACAATCCGCTTACATTCTTATTCGCGGGCACCATCTTATCTGGGCCTATCTCGTTTAAATCTCCAACGTTGGCCGTTTGCTTCACTTCTACAGGGAAGGTTTGTCCCGGTGCCACTTCTTTATTGAATTTAATAATCGGCGTGTATTTCCAGTTTCCTTGGGGTACATAGATTTTATAGCTTCCGTCTTCACCCGTCGTTACACTGGTCACAAAATCAGGAATTCCATCTCCATTAAAGTCTTCTTTCAGCTCTACCGTCGCACCCTTTACTGCTTTTCCGGTTGTATGGTCGATAACCACCCCTTTTACGGAAGCTGGAAGGTAATGGACGATGATACTGTTTTCCTGTAGGAAGTTCCCATCTAGATCCCTTACCCGTGCTCGAATCAGAGATTTCATAGGAAGGACGCCCTCAAGCTTAGGCGCAGTTAAGGTAATGGAAGCTACACCATCCGCTCCAGTTACCTCTTCGGCCTCCCTGACACTTCCTGCATCCAACTCAAATCGAATCCGCACATCTCGAATAGGAGCTCCTGCATCGGTCTTCAGCGTCGCCCTTATCGTAAACTGTGACTTGCCGTCTCCTTCAACTTCCGATGGGAATGCTTCAAGCACCAAGCGTGTGGTCGTATCCACCGTAAATTTCACTGGAGGATTGGATACTTTGCTATTCCCAAAGTTGTCAACAGTAACGGCATAAGCCTCATGAATGCCACTGGATAACAGGCGGTTCGAGACGAGAGACCATCTTCCATCCGGACCTGTCCAAGCGGTTCCCACCGATCTCTGATCGACATAAACCTCCACCTTGCTTCCCGGCTCCGATCTTCCTGTAATCCTTGGAGCTTCGTAGATAATCGTGGAGCCATTCTGCGGGTAAAGGATGGCTGTTTCATCAAATTGCTTTGTCACTCTTTTAACTTCTAGTGTGTATAGTGATTTCTTAATTCCATTCTCTGCCGTAACTTCAATCTGGATTATCGTAATCCCCTCAGGTAAATCAACCGCTACCGTGCTACCACTTGCAATGGTAGTTCCGTTTACTTTCAGCGTTGAATTTGGATGCTTCACCGTGGGCCTTATCGTAATTTTATTTACGATATTCTGAACGCTAATCTTATAGTTGGCCTTGCTTGAGGAGAAGGCGGGGCTTAACGTTCCGCTGCTTAAAGCAATATCAAGCAGCTCCGCTTCAGCAGACAACGTCTTCGCTAGAATTTCTACATTCGCGTTTACGGTCATTCCTCCGTAGGTAACGGTCAAAAACGTAGTACCCTTTTTCAATCCGGTAATAAAGCCATCGGTACTAACCCTCGCAAGGGAGGCATTCGCGATTTTGTACGTGATCCCTGTTGAAACTGTAGCCGTTGATCCGTTTGAGTATTTCGCCCGAACAACAACCTGCTGACTTTGCCCTTCTTCTAGCCGGTATTGATAGAGATCCAGTACAATTCCAGCCAACTTCACGCTGCGGTCAATGGTAAATCTTACACTAGCCTCTACCCCATTCTGATTCGTAACAAGGAGTAGATAATTTCCTGCCTCATTAAGCTCTGTACCGAGCGCATAATTGAGCACTTGTTGCCCATTACGAAACAGAGTAACCGTCTTCACGTTTGCAGGCTTTACCACATTCGGTTTGACCATTTCCCCTTCTCCGTAGGTCATCCCTTCCTTTACCCCGACAAAGATAGGGCCTTCTAGAGCCTTCACTGTCACCGAACCGCTCTGAAACGTCGTCGATGAAACGATATTTCCGGCATGAACGTCGCCAATCACGGGATTGTCCATCCTTACCGTTGTATTCACAGCTGTTGATGTAGTGCGAACATCAAAATCAAGGTAAGCTATGATTTTTTCTGTTCCCTGTGGCAGGGAGCCTTTCCCTGCAATCATCACTTTTCTTTTAGACTCATTGGCCATGACGCTAAGCCCTTTAATATCGCCCTCCCTGACTCGCACCAGAGTCAGGAGGTCATCGTTGAAGGTTAGATCAAATTGGATGGCTTGTACTTGACCATCGCTGGTCAAATAGACGGGCAAGGAAATTCTTTCTCCTCTCAATACTTCTTTACTGCCGATCTTGAGCTCTAACGGGCTCTGAGCCTGTGTGCTAGGAATGCCCATAATCGGTTGAACCAAAAGCATGAGGACTAAAAAAAGAAGAAGTGGCTTCGTGAAAGTCCGCAAAGTCCTATTATTTTTTCGTTTTGCCATCATCATTCCTCTTTTCTTCTGCACTGCAGCGCATTGCCTTGATTGAACCATGCGACTACTTCTGACTCCAAATCTGATACATCATGACGGTGGCTTGAGCACGCGTAGCCAAATCCTTAGGCTTGAACTCATCCACTTTGACTCCCGTCATCCACTGTAATTGAACACTAGAGGCTACTGCTTCCTTCGCCCAGTCGGCAATCGCGGCTTTATCGTCAAAGCGTTGAATCGCAGCATCGGTGTTTGGCTTCAGTTTGCCTTTGACCGATGGATCAAGGGTTTTAGAAATAATTGTCGCCATTTGCTCACGGGTAATGGGGTCGTTTGGACGGAATTGATTGCCACCGAAGCCAGCTATAATGCCTGAATTACTTGCCGCACTAATCTCGTCATAGTAAGGATGCTCCATTGAAACATCGCCAAAGGCCGCCTTGGCTTGCCCATCTCCTAAACCTAGCGCTCGGACTATAATCTGCACAAACTCCCCACGGGTAATTGGCTTGCTTGGATCAAAGGTTAACGCATTGCGGCCATCTATGAAGCCATGGCCTGACATAACTTCGATTGGATTTTGAGCCCAAGAAGCAACAGGTCCTAGATCTTTATAGGTTGATGCTATCTCTTGAATGGCAAATGGGGCATCTGTCTTCACTTGGAACTGAAGAGTCGAGTCAGTTGCATTCCATTTGGCCCCTGTTGGCATCCACTTGTTTTGCTTCCATTGATAGGAGGTTAGACGATCTGCTGATTGGCCCTGCTTTAACCAGTTCGTAATATCCACGCTAACGAGAGCAGCCTGCGGTCCTGTTACCTGGAAAGAAGGAAACTTAAAGCTTCCTGCCGGCGGCCCGGTTGTTCCCACTTCTTTCACTTGAAGAACGAAGTTCTGATCCTTCTTTGCTAGAATTTCTTTCGTCTTGACTTGAACCATCATCTTGTCTTCTAAGTGAATATGAAGAGCATCAATGGATTGAAGCTGTTGTTTCAATTCCTTCGGAATCTGAATCTCAACCGTTCCGTTCAGCTTATCCTTCGGAAAAACGAGCTGAACGCTTGGATTTAAAGCTTGCGTGATTCCTTTGGCTTTTAGAGACTGTTCTAACTCGGTTTTCTTTTTGGCCATTTTGCCAATAGCACTTTCTAAGGTCTTCGCATCAAGAACAGCCGTCGCAACTCCATCCTTCACTTGAACCTGATTCGTTAAAGTCTCGGAAGAAGTCAAAGCTAAAAGTTGTTCAGCAGATTGTTTAAGGACTTCTTCCTGTTTCAGTTGACTTTTGACATCCAGAGAAGCAGAAGGTTCAGTCAGCATCTGTTTGAATAAATTCTCCATTTCAATAGCTCCTCGTGGTTCCGGAACCTTCACTGGTGCAGGTGCTCCTCCTCCTGGAGCTGGCGTTGGTGCAGGTGCTCCTCCACCCGGTGCACCCCCANCTCCTCGTGGTTCCGGAACCTTCACTGGTGCAGGTGCTCCTCCTCCTGGAGCTGGCGTTGGTGCAGGTGCTCCTCCACCCGGTGCACCCCCACCTGGAGCTGGCGTTGGTGCAGGTGCTCCTCCACCCGGTGCGCCCCCACCTGGAGCTGGCGTTGGTGTTGGGCGGGGGGAAGGGGTCGATCCTCCCTCAGCAGGCGCAATGACAGCCGTTCCTCCATTCAGAAGGTTGATGCTCACCTCTTTACCCGTTCCGTCAGACACAAGAATTCTCGTAAGCTGCACAGTGGCTCCCGAGCTTCCTAATTCCTTATTCACCTTAAATTGAAGATCAGCTATCTTCCCTTCACCAGAAGGAAGGTTCCGATTGAAACTAGCAATAACGACTCTACTATTTTCCGGGTTACCTTCTACAAAAAAATTCTCAGAAAGCGGGCCGCTGCTGGAACGAAGAAACGTCAACTCGGATTTATCATAGTTTAGATCAAATTGTATCCCACGTATGTTCCCATCACTATTTAACTTCAAAGAAAGCGTCACCGTATCTCCTGTTATACTTCCTGATTCTAGCTCGAGACTCGGTTCGGTTGCAGCAAAACTAAGACTTGACCAGCAGAGACAAAAGATAATAAAAAGAATGGGCAGCTTCCTGCCCATATTAGATGTTTTTTTCACGCTGTCTTTCTCCTTTACTAATTCTGTTCACTGAAGCGTAGCACTTCCCCGGTTATCAAGATCCAGTCAAGCACATTAATCGCATCGTCCCCATTGGCATCAGCCATAAACTGTTGAAGTGGGGTTGGCCCGTCTAAATCCACAATGAATCTGCCTATGAAATCCAAATCAAAGATATTAACGGTATGATCTTGATTCACATCCCCAACCACAAGAACAAAAATCGATTTTACGGCTTCGTTGCCTGCTGCATCCTTCACGTAAATGGTATAGTAACCATTACCCATTTCTCTCGTCACTAGTAAGCTAGATCCTGACATAGCCGTTCCATTCGTTTGGAAGAATGCTAGATCCTGCTCCCCTTTAGCCCACTTCTTGTTTACGGTTAACGGTTTTACCATTTCTACATCTGCAGTAATAACAATACCTTTTTGGGTAAGATCAACAGGAGACTTCTTTAAATCAAGCGTTAAATTGTTGTTCTTATAAATATTATCAATTTCGATTTCCTTGACTGTAATATTCCCTACATTATCAACTACGTAGACTGTATATGTTCCATTATCATCGGCTACAAACTGTTTATCCACGGTGATATCCTCACCATTATCGTCGAAGTGTTCCTTTGGGTGTTTTCCCTTTGCCCACTTGATAAGCTTAACTCCTGATGATACTGTCCCTTCATCCGTCGATTCCACCTGTACAATGACATCACCGTTGGTTGGTGTAGAAGGAGTTGGGTTTAATAGGACCGTCGGTGCTGTTGCATCCACGCAGAACTGGATGGTTGAGCTATTTGCAGCACTATCTGTGATTACCAAAGTATAACAACCTGTTTCTAGGATCGGGGTGCCTGGAAGGTACTCCTCTTCTGGGTAACCATCACGTTTTAGCTTCGCTCTGGTCGGTGTATCATCTTCCCAGACAACTCCATCCTCAATCGGACCATATGTTTTCCCATCTTCAATATCTTTAATTACAGGTTTATTCCTATCGATATTGCTGATCATAATTTCTTTAACCGTTACGTTACCTGCATGATCTTCTACATAAACCGTATAAGGTCCCGCTACATCGGCAACGAACTGCTTACTTTCGGTGATTTCTTCACCATTACCTTCAAAGTATTCCTTTCCGTTGCTACCCTTTGCCCATTTGATGCGCTTAACCCCTGTTGTTACTTCACCTTCGTCTATAGCCTCCACCGTTACGATTACATTCCCTTCCGTTGGAGTTGAAGGATTAGGAATTAAGTTCACATTAGGCGCTGATGCATCTACACAGAAATTAACAGTTGTGGTATTTCCAGCACCATCTGTAATAACAAGAGTATAGCAACCGGTTTCTAGAATGGGGGTACCCGGAAGATAATCCACTTCGGAATGACCATTACGCTTTAACTTTGCTGTCGTTGGGTTTTCATCTTCCCAAGTTACTCCACCACCAATAGGCCCATAAGTTTCTTCATCTACAATCCCGATAACTGAAGGTGCGTCCTTGTCAATGTTTTTAATTTCAAAGGATCTCACAGTCTTATTCCCTAATTCATCCTCCGCATAGACCGTATACCAACCTGGTTCCGATACAGGGAACGTAGGGTTATCTAATGGAATCGGGTTTCCGTTTGTTGCAAAATATTCTATATTTTGAACACCAGAGTCCCATTTCAGCTTAACAATCTGACTCCCAGTTCCATTAGCATCGACTTGAATAGTCACATTCCCGTTCGTGGGACCGTTCGGATTCAGCGTCAGACCAAGAGTTGGTGGAGTTTTGTCATCGAGTGCAATCTCCCCATCATTAAGCACGAATTGCGTTGTAATATTTTTCGGTATCGCGTTGGAAATAACCACTCCTGAAAGTTTCAACGAGGTTTTCACAGGACCTTGGTCTTCCATATTAAAAACGAGCTTCGCAACCTCGGCGTTGTCATTTGGAGTGATGTCCTTAGACATGCTGGCGATAAAAACACGAATGGTCTTCTTGTTTCCGCTCGTTCTTAATGAAGGGTTATATTGAAAATCGAAATTAAGGGCTAGGTCATTTCCTCTTACTACATCTTGTAGATTGACTACAGAAGTATCAAACTCCAGGTCAAACTGCAAGCCTCGTACTTCTCCTGCACTTGTCAAGTGTATCGGCACAACCACCTCCGCTCCACGTTGGCCTACTACCTTCGCAACGGTGAGATCCTTCAAGGTAGCAGCCTCTAAGTGAAGGCTAGAACCAAAGGGTGTGAATAATAGCATGAAGGAGGAAAGCAATTGAATAATTACTCGAAAATTCTTACGATTCATCAGTTCACTCCCCCACTCTACTGGACAATTTCGTCAGCTATTTGATTTAATACTTCTTTCGAATCAACTTGATTCGCCGCTTCAATCCAATCGAGGATATCCACTAACCCATCCCCATTCACGTCTGTTCCCCATTGATCCGGAGAAACTTGGGAAATTGGCTCGATTGTTGGTTCGACTGTTGGTTCGTATGTAGCTTCCACTACAGTCTTAGCTTCTACTTCCGTCTTGGCTTCATCTGATTGAACCTCTGCCCATGAGAGAGCAGGAACAATCAGGCAAATCAAGCAGGCAATTGTTAAGATTTGAAACTTTGATTTCATAATTTACCTCCTCGAAAAAAATAAAAATAATTCCATAAGACTACTGCTAGATAAAAGGATTAAAACTAGTAAATTAGTAACGTATGATTGTGCTTGGTTCTAGGACTGGCAACCTAGACGTCTTAAATTATAAGCCTTAAAGTTGTCGAATTAAATACATTTTAAGAAAATTTAATTAAAACTTAAGAAAACTTACCAAATAGAAAAGGCACCAGATTCTACCTGGTGCCTTTTCTTTGTTATTCGTATGAATAGTTGTAATATCCGCTTTAAAATTATTCTTTACTTTTCTCCTGCTTCCCTTCCACTTGCTCTCTCTGCTTCTGATTCGTATCCTTCTTGATCCGAGCATAAGGGTGCTTGGTCATATGTTCATTGATATTCAAGGGTAAACACCTCTTTTTTTAAAAGGTAGTATTCCCCTCTAGACTAGGATACTACTCTAACAGGTTGTGATAAGCGGAGAATGTTCCGCTATTCTTCCAGCTAGCTTAAAAACAACAAAAATAAGCGGAAAAACTTCCGCTATTGCCCTCAAAATGCTAATTTTCATCCGATTTTGACCAGATAAGCGGAATTCGTTCGGCTATTTCCCCCCCAAACCCACCAATTCCAAAAATAAGCGGGATTCGTTCCGTTATCCCAGCCGACCCACCGACCCCTTCCTACCCCAACCACCCTCCAAAAAACACTTCAAGCTGGAGGAACGGATCCTCCAGCTTGACTTTTTTACAGGCTCTCTCTTATCTTGTTTCTATCTCTTTTTTTATCTCTCCACTCACTAACTAGGAATGTGATGTTTGATCTAATTATACACAAAATTTTAAGTTTATTTTAAAAAATGGCGCAAATGGTCGTTTTTTAGGAGTAAATGGTATTTTCTAGGATACGTTTGGTTGGACGTCTAATAAAATCCTAATCGCCCTGCCTCATCATCCGAATCCCATTGCTGCTTCTGGAGTTTACGGATATCGGTTTGCATCTCCTCCAAGAGCTTTTCTAGGTTGACGCTCTTTTCATAATGCCATTCCAGAGCCGCTGTGATATACAACTCATTCAACTGAGCAATGGATGAACCTTCTAGAGCTTCCGCCAATTTCTCCATTTCTTGCTCCTTCAAGAATCGAGCAAAACCAAGCTTCTTCAGATAACGCAAACGCATCTCTCGATTAGGCAGCTTAATTTCATAGGCCCGGTCGAATCGACCCGCTCGGTTAATCAACGCAGGATCGATCTTTTCCGGATAGTTAGTGGTGCCAATTAGAAAAATCCCTTCCTTCGACGTCACGCCATCCAACGTGTTGAGGAACACAGAACGGACACTTTCCGGCATCGAATCGATATCTTCGATAACGAGCACCATCGGTGCCATCTTCAAAGCCGTCTCGAACACCTGCTTGATCGAATAACTATTCGTGTACTCGGTAATCTGCCAGTAAGCCACAGGGGCGGTAATGGTGTTAGCAATGGATTTAACTAGTGTGGTTTTTCCGTTGCCGGGCTTCCCGTAAAGAAGAATCCCTCGTTTATAAGGAATGTTGTAGGTTCGGAAGAACTCCCCGCTGTCATGGAAGAATTCATCAATGGAACGATAAATCTGCCGCTTCAGATCTTCCTCTAGGAGCACATCTTCTCTCTGAACGAGATGCGTGATGTTCACCTTTTTGCGCTCGAGCCCATCATCCGTATCCGTAAACACTGCGACATTGCGACGGTCATGTTCCCTTTGCCTTCTTTGAATATATGCAATAAACTCTAGCAAATTGGCGTCCTCGTCCGTCAAGATAAAGTGGTGGTGATAAGGACCCGAGCTGTGAAACACCGTTGCCCGGGCCAAGGCCACTCGAAAACGAGGGTAATAGTACATGGCATTATCTAAAAACGGAGAAACCGTAAACTCGACCCCATGAGTTTGGGGAAGGGGGGTTACCATATGGGTTTCAATCCCATCCATCACGTAGGCGACAAACTCTAGATCTTCGCGTTTGGCTTCTACATCCTCCGCTAACACATTCCAAATTTCTTGCTGGTTTTCATTATCCATATACATGTTCACGGACAGACCATACTTTTCAAATAAAGTTTCCTTAATCCGCTGAATGACGTAGGCATAATCATAATAATGGGGCAAATTGACTTGGCTGACCTCATTGAATCGGACCACAAATGGAGTATCACTCATGTTCTTTTCGTTTCTCCCCTAATTTCTATTTTGAGAACTATTGTAAAACTCTCCATGTGACGAATCAATGTCAAGATTATGGGTAACCTTGCGCCGAGCCCATTTCCCCCGATTCGCTTCATACCAGCCGCTGCCTAAGAGAACGCCCCCGACAATCAGAACAAAGCCAATCATATGCGCGATTCCAATGGATTCCCCGAGAAACAAGGCTGATCCGACCAAGCCATAAAACGGGGTCATATTAATGAACACGGCCGTCTGTCCCGGCCCAAGCTCACGAATACCTCGGTTCCAAATCCAACCTCCTAACGCCGTCGCAATCATCGCCGAGGTAAACAGCAACAGCCACATCCCTGGAGTAAGCATCCCGAATACAGCCAGCGGAGAAACAGCTTCCACTCCATACCCCGTCAGGAACAAGAGTCCACCCCCCATGAGGAAGGAATACGAAGTGACTTGATTCACCGAAACCGTAGCGAGTATCTTACGTATCGCAAGGAAGCTCACCGATTGACTGAGCATGCCTAAAAAGACGAGGACATCCCCAAGATGAACCGATGGCAGACCAGAATCAGCTCCTCGTAGCACGATCGTTAACACACCAGCAAAACCGAGGGCGACACCGATGCTGCGAAGACGGGTTAATCGCTCCCCTAAAAATAAGTAAGCTAACACGACCGTAGTCAACGGGTTCAAGGAAAGAATCAAAGACCCGTTTGATCCGGTGGTTTCTTTTAGGCCGAAAGCCAAGAATATATGATGGCCAAAGACCCCAGTTAAGGCCGCCAGGAATAGATAGAACCATTCCTGACGGTTCATGTTCCGGAAGCCCTCGGCCCACCAGGTATATAAAAGAACACAAAGTCCCGCAATCGTTACCCTTATGGCCGTAATCGTTAAAGAGGGGTAGGCGGTTACTAGGACTTTAACAGCAATGACATTGAGCCCCCAAAAAAGCATAGCAACGGAAAGCGCAGCATAAATCCCTTTTCCGTTCATCATGGCATCCTTCTTTCTTCTCTGCGAAATAGATTATGTCTGCTATTGTAACGCCAAAAAGCCTAGGAAGCCATGAACAATCGTTCAACTAAGTCTTTCCATCATTCGCCTTAAGACGACAGCTTCTGCCCATAGAGGGAGCGGCTCTTCGATTCGCTGCTTCCAAGAGGAATCGGTTAGCAGTCCCTGCTCATACATCCAATCTACTGCTTCTTGCTTCCATAAAGCCGTATTCGGAGGATAACCTCCTGGTGCAGGAGTTGGTGCAGGAGTAGGCTCAGGTGCTGGGGCAACTGGAGCAGTCGTCTGCAGCAGGCTTCGGAACAAGCTCATGATCTGTTGACCATACGATTCCCCTGCCTCGAGGGCTTGCTGCAAGCTGGAGAATCGGTTGCGATCATAGCCCGGTACGGCCCATTTCCCAGCTAAATCCTCCCAATAAGGGGCACTTCCCCGTTGAACCAGGTTAAATCGTGGATCTACCAAGGCTTCTCCCTGAGGTAAGGGAGATGTCGTCGCATAGGCAAACAAGTGCTGAATCTGAGCAGTCACCCCAGCTTCAATGCTTGGAAACTGATTCCCAGGCACCCCTCCCGTCGCTCCTATCCCGGCAAAATTATTTTGATCCGCTCTGACATCGCCCCCATAGCGAAACCAGTTCGTTTCGTGTATCGACTGGCAAAAAGCCACATCCCCGCGTACGCCATACCTTGCGCCAATGGGCAGGAAGGCTCGAGCAATCGCAGGGTTAAAGTTCGGATTTACCCTTTGAACAAAGGCAATCATCTGGTTAACACTAGCCTGACTTGAACCCATGATCGGATTTTTCTGGATGGTTGCCATCTTTGTCCCTCCTTGCATCGAAAAGGTAGTTGGTCAAGGTCTATTATTTCATGTTATGCAAAAATGAGCTCATCTGTTCTGGACAAAAAAAGCCACCTACATGAAAGCAGGAGGCGATTGTTGGGAATATACAGATTAGGAGAAACCTAATCTAGTTCTATTATACTACAACACTTTCGTTTTATCACCAAAATTTAGGATAATCTTACGCCTTTGGGTAACCTGTTGGGTTACTTTTGTGCCAGATCCATGCATGCTCCACAATCGTACCGAGGTCCGGGTATGCAGGCTCCCACCCCAGCTCACGTCTCGCTTTATCCGAAGAAGCAATGAGGACCGCCGGATCCCCCGCACGGCGTGGCGCGATCATCGCCGAAATATCGGCGCCTGTCACCTGTCGACATGTGTCAATGACTTGTTTGACGGAAAAGCCGGTTCCATTCCCCAAATTATAGATCCCGCTTTCCTTTTTCTCGCGCAACCGCTGCAGCGCAAGATAATGGGCCTGAGCCAAGTCCATAACATGAATATAATCTCGGATGCACGTTCCATCTTCCGTCGGGTAATCGTCTCCGAATACACTCACCTCAGCGCGTTGGCCTAGGGCACACTGTAATACGATCGGAATCAGGTGAGTTTCGGGTGTATGATCCTCCCCAATCTGTCCCTCTGGATCTGCCCCCGCGGCGTTAAAGTAACGAAGGCAAACCGACTTCAACCCATAAGCTTGATCCGCCCATTTCAGCATCCTCTCGATCGCAAGCTTCGTCTCTCCATACGGATTGGTCGGCACGGTTGGATCTTCTTCTTCAATCGGCACCTTCACCGGTTCTCCATACGTTGCTGCCGTGGAGGAGAAGACGATTGCTTTCACCTCATGCTGAATCAACTTCTGCACTAAGTGATAGGACCCGATCACATTGTTATGATAATAAGACATCGGATCCTGCACACTTTCTCCCACCAAAGAATTCGCGGCAAAGTGAATCACAGCCTCAATCGAGTGCTTCGTGAAGATCTCGTCCAACAATTCCACATTATGAAGATCACCTTGATAAAAAGAATCCCCAAGGATAGCTTGTTGATGCCCTTTTTGCAGATTATCAAAGACGATGACTTCTTCCCCTAACTGCTTCAATAACAAAACGGTGTGGCTGCCAATATAGCCTGCTCCACCTGTAACAAGTATAGCCATGCTTTCCCCCACTTTCTTCTATAAACTCTTTTGCTCTTCCATCCAGGAAAACATCGATACAACGGCTCTTTCACGTTCTTCTGGTGGAAAAAGATGACCGAGTCCTTCGTAAATTCTCATCGTATATTGAATTCCTGCCTTATGTAACGCCGAAGACAGACGATGCGCATGCTCTACGCCAACCAACCGATCCTCTGCCCCATGGACAATCAAGACCGGAGCCTTCAATTCCTCCACCCGATAGAGGGGAGAGCGATACCGATACTCCTCAGGCTTCTTCCATGGCGGACCCCCGATAACGCGCTTAAGCATTCTCCTCAGGTCCACGCGCTCCTCATACGTAAGAACCATATCCGAGACTCCTCCCCACACGACCACACTCCGGAAGCAATCATACTCCATGGCCGCATACAGGGCAGGCAGGGACCCCCGAGAAAAGCCGAAGATATGCATGCGCTTGGCATCCACCAAAGGATGCTCCATAAGCCAAGGAATGGTTTCCAACACATCATACCGGTCTTCCCCGCCGAAGTCCTCACGCCCCTCTCCTCCACGGTTCCCGCGATAAAAGGGAGCGAAGACGATAAAGCCTTGCTCGACAAATCGACTCACCCAAGCCAGCTTGGTCATGCCGACATTCTTGATCCCTCCTCGACAATAGACCAAAAGAGGAAAAGGACCATTCCCTCGTGGGATCGCAAGATAACCTTTCACGATCAAACCCTGGGAAACATAGCTGATGAGATAAAGCTTAGCCTGCAGGTGAAATCCGGGCACAATGCGCTGATCAATCATGGGCCTCGTAATACTGGGCTAACTCAATAATCATCGCTCCCATCCGCTCATTCTCTGGGGCTAGGATACGGGTAACCCCAACTTCCCGAAGCGCCTCCGCACAGATCTTCCCTACCGCAACCGCGAGCACCTTGTTTTCAAAAGCATCCAGCACGCTCTCTCGAAGTCCATTCTCCCGAGCATACTGAAACAAGAATCGAACTTGTATCGCCGCCGTAAAGCAAACCGCATCCAACTCTCCCGCGGTGAGCTCCCTGCAGAACTGCTCGACCGTCTCTTTCTCTGGCGCCACATGCTGATACGGCAAAAGCTCGGACACCTTGCCCCCTCGTTCTTCTAAGAACTGAATCAAGCGCGGGGCTGGATCTCCATGAAGTTGCACCACCACACGTTGTCCGGCAAAGTCAAAAGGCTCCAAAGCTCGTATCAACCCTTGAGTCGTTCCGTCGTCATCTTTAGCTGTAGGTGAGATGTCCAGCTTTTTGAGTACGGAATACGTCTTATACCCTCGCGCCGCCATCTTAGCCCCTTGCAGCACAGAGAGGAAACGCTCCTTCTCTCCCATATTTTCTGCTATATGAATCAGGACTTCCGTCCCAATCCCTGTCGTTAAAATTACCCAATCCGCTCCCTCGTCCATCAGACGGCGAAGATCCGGTTCCACTGCTTGATCCGCGAGAAAAACCGTCCCTTGAAGGGATCTGACCAGAGGGACTCCGCCTTGCTTTTCTATTAGCGTGCTCATTTCCTCGGTCTTCCGCGAGCCCGCAATCACGACGCGCTTGCCTTCTAACCCTTTAGCCACAGGTACCCGTCCTCCTTTTATTCCCTATTTTCTCCCTATGATAAAGCTTCCTCTTGGCAACCTCAAGAATTTCTTATTAAATGTAGGGAAATCATAAAAACAGGTCCTGCCTTACCTTAACTCAAGTAGTTGGAAAATCTCCAACTAAATTCAAAACCTAACTAGTTAAAGACCATTTAATGGGAGAATCGTCAACTAATTTGGTTCCAGCCCATCAATTTGGGCTTTCGACAGCCATTAGTGGATTTAATCCCTAATCTGCCCCCGATAAATCAAAGAGAGTAGGGGTGGTCATCACTGATCCA
>NZ_SDLI01000019.1 GCF_004123195.1 Ammoniphilus sp. CFH 90114 | reverse complement strand
GTCCAATCCTGTTAGGGGGCTTTAGAGAAATGGCGCCCAAATTGGGGCCGTGGAGGCAAATGGCGGAAAATTATTCCGCTATTTGTGCTGTTTTGGGCCTTCTGAGCAGGATAGCGGAAATTAGTCCGGTTATTTTTAAGGGGTGAGAGCTCCAGCCCAGGTTCAGAGATGAGAATCAAAGTTCCTGCGTAAATTATTGGTATGAAAAGAGAACACTAATTGTTGAAACCATTCCACGATAGAAAAGAGGGCTGCTATGAGTGTGCAAGAACTATCCATTCGGATTCTTGTTTCTTTTTTCATATTGTTAATCTTAACGAGAATGATGGGGAGAAAAGAAATTAGCCAACTTACCTTTTTTAACTTTGTTTCCGGAATAACCGTAGGAACCATTGCAGGTTCACTAGCAATTAACAAAAATTTGAGTATCTGGTCAGGTATCTTTGCCTTAAGCGGTTGGGCACTTTTAACGGTCATAATGGGGTTTCTCGATATCAAATCCAAAAAAGCGAGAATAATCATAGAGGGGCAACCTGTTATTCTTATTAAGCAAGGCCGGATTATGGAAGATGAGCTTCGAAAAGTAAGACTTGATGTAGATGCCTTAAATACTTTGCTCAGGAAGAAAAATGTTTTTGCCATTACCGATGTGGAGTATGCTATTTTTGAAACGGATGGCACGCTTTCTATAATGAAAAAAGAAGCCCTGCAACCTGTTACCAAACTAGATATGAATATCATGAAAATAAAAACAGAGATATTCCCCATATCAACCGAAGTAGTCTCAGACGGGAAAATTAATCTTTCTAACCTAGGGAAATTACATCTAGATCAGGATTGGCTTAAGCAACAATTGGCTGGTGCGGGTGTTCGTTCCCTATCAGAAGTGTTCTATGCAGAGATACAGAAAGATGGCACATTGTACATTGATAAAAGAGACGACTCTATCCATTAGATGCTGTAACAGCACAGCGTGATCAGCTTTATTCATAGTAGCGTAAAGGAAGGAGGAATACTCCTTCCTAAGCTATGATTATACCGCCATTTTATTTTCCCTATTTTCCAAGTTATGAAATAGAGGTCTAAAAAATAAAAGAGAACGTTGGAAGATCGGACTCTGAATAAAGGTGTAGAGGAATGTAACGATAAAGACAGGACCTCCAAGTAGGAAACCGATGATAAGAACCATACTTTCTACTAGAATGCGGGCCTGACTGACACTTAACCTCGTTCTTTCTGAGATTGAAAGCATAAACCCATCCCGAGGGCCTGCTCCGACCCCTGCAGCCACATAGAGACCGCCGCCGATCCCCGTCGTTATAATTGCTACTAGTAAAATGAAGTAGTCCACCCAAGAGTTTGTAGCCTTCGGTAAGATGTCTAGCCACAAGAAAAAATCCATAATAGGCCCGATGCACAGGGCGTTTAAGAAGGTACCAATTCGAATCAGATCGCGGTTCATAAAGAAGGAAACAACAACTAGCGAAAGCCCGCACACGACACTCCATGTTCCAATACTAAATCCTAGTTTTTGATATAAAGCCACATTCAACACTTCCCAAGGATGAAGCCCTAAGTACTTCACATTGACGGCAATGGCATTTCCTAAACCAAACAGAGTCAGTCCTAAAAAGAAAGATAGGTATCTAATCCATAAGAGCATGATGTAATTCCTTTCCATTTATAATACTTGTTTAGAGTATATATCATTTGATTTGGTAAGTAAGCATTTTTATATTCTAATCATAAAAACTTATAACTATAATAATAATATGTTATAATGTTTTTAAAATTGCGAAGGGAGGTAAAACATGGAAAACTTGTCACTACTTCTTACCTTTGGAGTAGGCGCTATTGCGTTTTGCGCACCTTGAGTACTTGCCATGATGCCCGCTCTATTTGGTTATTTAAGCGGGGAGGTAGCCAGTTCGGCTGCAGACAAAGCTTCGATGCGTAAAAGGTTCTGGAAAAATGCCGTATTCTTTGTATTAGGGTTTACGCTCATTATGATTACCCTTGGAATCGTGGCCTCTTTTGTAGGCGAGGCGGTCAAACCCGTGGTTCGTTGGGTGCAGATTTTTTCCGGGATGGCTCTACTACTTCTAGGTTTTCATCAGATGAAGATCTTGAGATTGAAATTCTTGCCAGATACCGCAAGATTAGAAGCAGCGGCAAGCAGTACCTTGGGGTCGATTCGACCAGGTTATTTGCGTTCTTTTATAGCTGGGATGGTCATTGCACCCGGTTGGGGACAGATTTTTCTGGGAAGTGTCCTATTGGTGGTAGCCGTCAATGGAAACTTGATGCTTAATATCGCCCAAATGCTGGCCTACTCGCTAGGGTTTTCACTCATGTTTTTTATCACTTTTCTATTTTCTGAGCCATTGCGTCTGCTGTTCAACCGGATGGGGGACAAGGTGAAGCGTATGGAACAGATTGGCGGAGCTCTCATCGTTGGGATTGCCGTCCTGATGATAGTCGGGAAGCTCAACTGGATTACCGATTTGGCAACGTGGAAGGGCGGTGCACTCGTTAAAAGCTTTTTGGGAATCAATTAATTTTCGCGAGGTGACACCGTGTATCAGGCTGATCTAGTATATGATGCTGGCCCTACAGGCTGCGGAGAACTGATTATGAATTTATTCATGACTATGAAGAAGATGGAACCAAATCAAATCATTGAAGTCGTATCTTATGATCCTGGAGCAAGAGAGGATATTCCTGCATGGTGCCGACTGCAGGGACATACTCTTTTAGAACGCCGGGATGTTGAAAAAATAAACCATTACTATATCCAAAAAAAATAACACCATATTGGAGGAAAAGAAGATGGCAAAATTAGCAGTAAGTATCACAAGTGCAAAGAATGATCCTGACAAGGCAACTGTAGGTTTCGTTGTAGCGAATGCAGCTGTAGCGTCCGGACAAGAAACGGTTGTTTTCCTTAATGTTGAGGGAGCTTATTTAGGATCTGAAGGATATGCCAATGACATTCACGAGGAAGGTTTCGCACCCCTACAGCAATTAATGGGACAGTTTATTGAAGCGGGTGGAACGATCTGGGTATGCAGCCCCTGCTATAAGAAGCGTGGCTTAACTGAGGAGCAATTAATTCCTGGAGCCACCATTGTTGGCGGTGCCAAGCTAGTAGAGTTCTTATCTCAAGGTGCAGCTTGCATTACATATTAGGAGGCAACACAACAATGGAATTTCCTAAACCACAGGCAACCTGTGATGGAGGAGACTTGGACTGCGGTTCAGGTCTTCTTCTTATCATCAAGAAAAGTATGGACCCACTAGAGCCGGGACAAGTACTTGAAGTGCGAAGCAGGGAGAGGACTGTAGCGGAGGATTTACCAGCTTGGTGTCGCATGGTGAAGCACGAGTTTCTAGGTTCACAGCCCCATGCAACAGATGTGAGCTACTTTATTCGTAAAGGCGGAACGGAAAATCATTTAGAGCAGGATCTAGAAGCGGCTCGCGGGTACCAGTGGGCCGTGCGAGTTCGTTCCAATACCTCCACAACAGCTAAGGTATATAGCCGTAATCATACCTTTATGTCCGGACAACCTGCCGACTTCAGCGTGAACGTTGATGCTCCGAGCTCTGTGGATTATTTGCTAGGGGCCTTAGGATCCTGTCTGACCACTGGCTTTCAGATGAATGCCTCTCGTCGGGGACTCGTTGTCGATGCAGCCGAATTAAGTCTGAAGGGAAAATTACATAACGTGCTTTTCCATCTGCAGCTCGAGGAGGATGGTAATCCATCGTTCTCAGAAATTAACGGTTCTTTTTATGTTAGCTCTCCGGAAGAAGAAGAAAAGCTAAAAGAAATTTGGCAGCTTACATTAGAACGCTCTCCTATTTATCAGACCTTATGTAGTCAAGTAAAGATCGCGATCAATCTATCAATCATTCTTTAATAGGGAAAGGATGAAGCTTATGGAAATACCTTTATACCCCACTACAGTTGTAGGCAGCTGGCCGCGTTCGAGGGAAGTCCTTATGGGACTGCGGGATAAAAAAGCGGGAAGAATCTCTGATGCCGATTTTCAGAAGATTGCAGACAGGGCTGTGCTGGACTGTTTGCGGGCACAGGAAGAGGCGGGGGTGGATATTGTATCCGATGGAGAACAGCGTCGGGACAACTTTATCTCCTTCGTAGCTGACAAGCTTGAGAACGTGAAAATGCTGACGGTGGCAGAACTTCTCGACTATGTGGAGGATAAAGCGAGCTTTGAGGAGATTCTCGGAACCTTGGACGTCCCTGCTTATTCCCTGTCTAATCCTGCAGCTGTTGGTAAGATTGAAAGACGGAAGCCTATTGCCTTAGATGAATATCGATTCTTAAAGCAACATACCGATAGGGCGATAAAAGTCGCCTTACCTGGCCCTTATCTCCTAACACGTTCGATGTGGGTGGAGGGCTTGTCCGCGTCCGTTTATCCCTCGAAAGAAGATCTAGCAGAAGATGTTGTCCGTGTCCTGCGTGAAGAATTAGAGGAGCTTATCCTTGAGGGAGTATCTTTCGTACAATTCGATGAACCAGTATTGACCGAGTTGGTATTCACACAGAAGAATGCCAACCGTACCTTCATGTGCGGGGCGCTTACCGCTAAGGCCGACGCGGAAGAGGAATTGCGATTTGCTACCGAGCTAGTAAACCAAGTCATGAAGGGCATGAGAGGAAAAGGCACGAGAATAGGCGTCCACATCTGCCGCGGGAATTGGAGTACGCAAGAAAATGTCTTGCTTCAGGGGCCGTATTCCCCACTGATGCCTTATTTATCTCAAATGGATGTGGACCAGCTCATCCTTGAATACGCGACTCCGCGTGCAGGAGAGATTGAAGTCGTTAAAGCGCTAGAGGGAAAAGAATTGGGATTTGGTGTTGTCAACCCGAGAACAGAAGATGTAGAGAGTGTTTACCAGATTGTAGAGAGGGTCAAAGAAGCGACGAAATATTTATCTCCTGAGCAAATTTTTTTAAATCCTGATTGCGGCTTTGGAACCTTCGCACAACGTCCAATGAATACCGTAGATCGAGCCAAGAAAAAGCTGAGCATGATGGTGGAGGCTGCCCGAATATTAAGAGAACAATAGCTATAGCAGTCGTCATGACTGCTTTTTTGTCTTTTTTCAGAGCAGGGTAATTCAACCCCGGTGTTGAAATGAACATAAGTTACTAAAAAGGGGGAAGGCAGGCTTGGTGTTTAAAGAATTTGCATGTAATGTCCATTTTAAAGAGTGAGTTCAAGGCCGCATGATCGATTCTAGATTTGGGTCAGCAAATACATAAAGGACTGTCCCTTCAAGAAAGGGAACAGTCCGTATTCTTTTTCTTAATATATAAACTCGATAAAACTAGGGCTGCGCATCAGTCCGTTTTTTGTATAGGATTGAAACTTTACTTTGCATTTTACAATCGGGTCAAGATAGATCCAATTCTTATCTTCGCCGATTTGCAATTGCTTGGAGATCTCCCAGAAGGCCTTCCGTTCATTCGATGGAACCAACTCCATCACACCGACATGTTTCTCCTTGTGTAACAACGACCATCCAAAATCTTTTTTACGTAGAGCAGAAATAGAGACCGTTTCATATTGATAATTTTTAACCTTTAACCAATGAGATGAGCGTGTATCCAAGTGATACAAGCTGTCTTTGCGCTTAGAGACAATTCCCTCTAGACCCATCTGAGAAATGAGATGAAAAAGCTCATCTCCGTTCTGGTAGCTCTCACTTGCCGAGATTTCTTTGGAAAGATGGACGGTATCATACAAGATGTCGAGGCGTTCCTTTAAAGGAAGCTTGGTTATATCTTTATTGTTTAGGTATAAGATATCGTAAGCCACGAAGTGCGCTGGCATCGTTTTAACTCCACGCCTGATGGACAATTCATTGGAAGCCTGAAAACGAGACATCACCGATTCAAAGCAAGGAACATTATCGGAATTAAGAACAATCATCTCTCCATCAAGGATTACGTTCTTCACATCTACCTGAACGTTTTTCATTTCTGGAAATTGCAGCGTACACTCATTTTGATGCCTTGTAAAGAGCCTGAATTGCTGGCCGTCATAATGCATTAAGCAACGAAAGCCATCCCACTTGAGCTGATGAATGTAATTGTCAGTAGGTACAGCGTCAGATTTATGCATTAACATTGGTTTTATTGGAGTATTTAACAATAGAAATCACCCAGAAAAGCGTACCATTCCTATAGGAAGTTTCCTATAGGAGGTTAGTGGAAGCAGAGGGATCGCTTTGCTATACTTAAAGGAACGAATCTACAGAGTCAGGAGAAGAAATGAAAAAAACAATTAAACAGTCCTTTATTTTTTCATCTATCATCCATGTTTTGTTCCTACTGGGGACCATCGGATTAGGTTACATCAAAACGCTATATTATGTCCCTGATATCGTAAATAGCTATCAGAGTGTTGACTACCTCCAGAATGAAGTAGCATTTGGAAGCAGTACAACACCGACATCTATTTTATTTTGGATCATATCTTTTTTATTTATGAGTGTCGTGTTTATCATATTGAAAATAATCTTTGTAAAACTGTTTAATAGTTGACCAGCCGTGTATAAACAGAATTGGTCGTGATATATCCAATGGAATCATGGAATCGAATTTCATACCACCAATCATTATGCTTTTGAATCATCGGTGCTTCTTCACCTAATTCGAGCCGGCCTGTAATTGTGCTGGATAGGCTAGGTTTGCTAAATACGCTGACCCATCCCCTGTTCGTGGCGATATACGAACCTGTTTTTGGCTCTGACGGAGTAAACCCTTCAGGCAGTACGATCGGCTTTTGCGGCGGCAACACATATCGTTGGGGAATGACAGGCATCTTCGCTTCATGGTCGACGATGGTCTTCCCAGGCGACCAGGATCCCTCAGGGAGAATGCGCTGAGCGGAGAAAAAGTGTTCACCATACCAGTATTTGAAGCTATTCTTAATTCCAATAGCTGTCAGCTCCTTGCCCGATGACGTTTCAATCACCGCTGGCTGGCCATTCAATTGTCCCATGTAGATGCCCACGTGGGCAATGTAACGGGTACCGTCAGAGCGATCTTTCCACCATGTCAAAATATCTCCAGGCAGCAAATTTTCTGTGCCTTCAAGCATCCATCCCTGACTGGTCTTTTTTGCCGAAATTCCCGGAACAGGGATTCCCACCTTGTCATATTGACTGGCGATATCCGTAAGCTTAAAGTTAAAATCGCCAAAAACTAGCTTTGTAAATTCAGAACAATTGACGATCCCATCCGTATGGTAGGACATCCAGCCATCTCCATAGACCATGTAGCCATTTTCCATATACCAGATGGCTCTTTCAATGAGCTGATCAGCCAGGCTTCCTTTGATTTTGGAAGATGCTGATCGGTATTGCTCCACTTCACCAAGTTCATCTTTTACATAGTCATCGTAATAGAGTTGATATCGTTGAATCGCTTCTTCTGTCGTGTACGAACTCGTTGCGGCGAAAGACGGTTGACACATCAATAAAAGAGCTGAGGTGATCATCGTTGCGGTTAGTTGTTTTCTCATTGAAAGTATCCACCTGTATGTTTGTTTTTTAAAAAGAATAAGATATTTTCCCCTTTTTGGGTTGATTCTTTTTACTTATTCCTACAGGATCAACAATGAGTAAATAGACCTATTCCATAGTGGGGTCGAATCCAGCTAACCTTGCAGCATAGTTTAAAGGCCGGTATGCCGCTAGATTTCTTAATTGATAAGCCTTAATAGAAGAAAATAGATTATCGGCTTTTGCATTCAGTTCAATAATCTTAATCCGGTCATATTGGTCGATGGTGACATCAAGGGCAAACTCTCCAAAGGCTCCGATTTCTTCCTCTAGAGCATGCGCTGCTTTTCTTGCCATTTGGGAGATTTCATTTGAGATCTGCTTTCGGATGCTTTCTTCAGGGTACAGCTTTTCGAGCACCACACTGGATCGAGTAATCTGATCCCGGTTTCTCGAGATGATACCTGCTTTCGTTAACCTGGCAACCACACCGGTTCGCATCCACTTCCCTTGGCTGTTTTTTTGCATGCAAACTCGCAATTCCACAAAAGAATCCTGATAGGTTTTCCGCTCAATCGTCTGTTGAATAATAAAGGTTGATTGAGCCATCATTCGTTCGATCTCATCCTGGACCTCTTCTTGACTCCAGAGGTTTTCCTTTTCTCGGTATGCATCTACCCATTTTATACCTGTTGGGGTTCTGACCATGTGAATAATACCTCGTCCTAAAGCTCCGCCAACGGGCTTGAGCATGATGTCCCCAAACCGATTGAGCATATCAAACAGATCCTCTGATTTTTCCAACCGAACGGTCACTGGCAAATAATCAGAAAGATAATGGGATAGGAACTTATGGCATCTCCATTTATCACCTGTTATTTCGAATAACGCGGGTGGATTGAGGAACTTCACCTGGTGAGAACGCAGACGCTCCCTTATCTCATGAATGGAATCCGATTTAGCGTTGGATAGGAAGTAACGATCATAGACAACTTGAGGAAAAGGAAGCCATGCTGTAACCGGTTCACTGCGGAGATAATAAGTTCCTTTAACCAGCAGCCGGTCCCAATCGATATCTTGGGGTTCAAAGACGTATACAAGATATTGTTTTTCTCGTCCTCTTCGGCTTAGTAGTTGAAAGAATGTTTCTTGTCTGCCAAAAGGACGTTTTGCTAATATTCCAATAACCGGTCCTAGAGTAAGTCTATCCCTTTGCATAGAAACTAATGGGGTCCACTCCGACGGCAGATGCAAGGTTTCTCGCAACTCCTCGGACAAGACGAGGGGGTCTTGATTTCGAAAGGCAAAGGGATGTGCGCCTACTGAAGCAAAAGCGGTTGTCTGGCCCATCTGTAGGGATGTCTTGCTGCCCACATCGAGTTGATACTTTTTTCTTAAAAACTTATTTAACCTGACTACCGCACCTGGACTGAATTCCTGATCCGATACGGACAATCCCCAATTCTTTCTTATATCCTCGTCTGCTGCCCATTCCTCATGGCGCTGAATACGGTCTATTAAAGGTTCAATTTCCGATTGATACCGCATAAACGTTGCTGTTTCTTTCAAATTTGGAAGTAGTATCCTCCACAATTCTCGTAAATATAACTTATTCCCATGATAGTAGGCTCTCTGAAATAGAGGATCAAATAACTCTGTTGTATGGGGCAACTCATGATAGTGATGGCCGATGATTTTTGCTAGATGTAGAATTGCCTTGGCTAGTTCAGGTTCAACAATCCATGAGCATAAGGAGATATATTCAAACCCATAGGGTTTAAGACGATATCTGCCCAACCCGCCATGTTTGGTTCGATAGCGTCGCTTGGATTTTCTCGTATCATCGACTAAGGCAATGGGAATCGCTAGATAATGATCCAATGCCCGCAACAGAGGAAGTGTTAACGGAAGATCAAAATGAAGATGACCTCCGCATTGATATCCTGAAAAAGGCATGCTGCCAGCCCGGAATTCAATATCCTGATAGGGAACCCTCTCATTGGCGTCTGACAATAGCTTTTGTATGCTTTCATAAACCTCTGATGGATAGAGGGAGGCTTTTGTTCTTATTTCCGCAAGTGGATATTCGCTGCTGTCCCCTTCCAATTGCCTTTGGTCACAGCCTACATCCCCTTGGATCGGAAGAAAATGCGATGCTGAAATTAAATTTCCTTTATGACATAGCATAAACTCCACATCTAAACCGATCTTAAAATCTTCTGGAGGACTCTCTGTTTCTATAGGATGGGCCTGTAGTGGGTTAATGTCTATAATCAACGGGGACCCCTTGGAAGTCATGCCGATTTTCACTGTTCCGTGTGTACAACCCGTCACATACAAGGCCCTAATGACGAAGTCATCCCAACCTTCCGGTAAACTTGATTCTTTCCAAGTCCAGCCAAACTCTTCTGTCCGAATCGGAATTTCCTGGAGGATCACTTCATCCGGCTGTGCTGCCTCGACCTTGATAATGGACAACCCGTTTACATCTACCCTAAACTCCTTTTCCATAATATATAGTTTGGTAAAGTAATCATATCCACCTTCTCTTGCTTGTTCCGCATTTTGCACAATGGCGATATCCGTTCCCCCATGGTGACCATGAAATCTTCCCACGATAGGAAACTCAAAGGCTCCGTTTTTAATATCCACTAATTTTATACAAGGGACTCGATTCATATCTAAAATCTGCAGGGTCAATTCTTTATCCATAACCATGCTATATTTTTGAAACATCAATGAAATCACCTAATCATTAAATTAATGTCCTATCATCCTATGTCATTCGCCTATTCTTGTGCCTAAATATCAGCCAATTAAAAAAGGGAGTAGCAGTTACTCCCTTTTTTCGTAGAGACAAAGGTAAATGCAATTAAGGCAGCGGCACGAACGCAAGCTCTTGGATAAGCTGATAGGATACAGGTTTAAAGGTCCCATCCACAAGTTCAAACTTCGTTAGCATTTCTGCAAGAGTATCAGGGTGACTGATACCGATCACTCGCTGTGTCGTCATGATTTCTTGGATTCCATCTCCGTTTGTATCCTTAATTTCATAGTTCATAACAGGATCAATCCATGTGGCAATACCCTTTAGAAATTCTTCATTCCCCTCGTATCTCGCTGGATCAAGGTAAATGGTTACTTTATGGTTAACAAGCTTATCCTCGAAGCTCACCTTGTAGTCCCCTATATAGCGAATATCAAAACGGTTCGTATCGCCATAGGCTTGGGCCAAGTCGGAATGAAATAGCTGCTTCCACGCTTCTCTCTCTGGCTTATAAATGGATAGAAGAACGGCACCTGCTGAACCTCCCGGGAAGCGATAGAATAAGATTTCATCTGTCTGATCTTGGTCGAGGTCCTTCACTTGAATATCGTAATGGGCGATGGAATCCTCCGTGTTGTCTATGGTTATTTTCTCTTCTCCGTCTATTTTAAAAGACCAAGAAGCGGGGATATCCTCATGTTGAAAAGGAATCTCTACCTCAACAGTCTCCATTTCTCCCTCCATTCGAACGTCTAGTTTTTTAACGATACCGGAGCCACTTCCTGCCTTAGACTCTATGGGCTGAATCACAGCTTTGTTTACCCCAGAAGCACACCCAACACACAATAAGGACAATAATAAAACGCTTAGCTGTTTTTTCATGTTCTGCCTCCAACTGTCGTAGTACTTATTTGACGTTAAAAATCGCACCTGTCTTTCATACCTGCATCTTCGGTATTTTAAATGCAGGTTAGAATAAGTTATAATTGGTATACCAAAAAAGGAGGGTGAGATTTATGCATAAACAAAAAGACAGTGCTTCATTACTTTCATTAGATGGTAATTTAACCAAAGTTTTTAATGTCACTAATGTAAAACGTAGCCTACGGATGAAGACCATAGCGGCTGTTGTTATTAGCTTGCTTATTAGTTCACCAATATCCTCCTACTTAAACTCTTACTTATCAAAGTTTATTGAGGGTAGCTACGGGGTCTATGTTAATACTCTCGTTACTCTAGTTGTAGCTACTGCAATCATTACTTTATTCGTACAATTTATTGTGATTAAACCATTAAATCAGGTTGTTTTAGCAACAAAAAAAGCAGCTGAAGGTGATTTAACTTCTTATATTCATTATGAATCAAAGGATGAAATTGGTCAGTTGTCAAGCGCTTTTAACTCGATGATTGAGAGTCTAAGAGGTCTTATAGAAAAGACTAATGAAACAGTTACTCAAGTAGCTAACTATTCAGAAGAACTAAAAATGAGTGCAGAGCAAAATAATAGGGCGATTGAGCAAATATCTGTATCTGTTCAGGAGGTTGTTTTTGGAGCTGAAAGACAAGCACACAGTACAGAGGAGCTTACACAATCAGCGTTAGAAATTTCCAAAGGAATGGAACAAACTTCGACCGCCATTCAATCTGTTGCGAATGTAACAACGGAGACAAATAAAAAAGCAGACGTTGGGGCCCAAATGGTGAACGATACGGTACAACAAATGGACTCGATTCAGAATTCGGTGATGGAGACTTCAAAAGTAATAGGATCACTTGGTGAAAAGTCTAAGGCCATTGGAGAGATTGTCGGTATTATTACTCAAATTGCTAACCAAACCAATTTGTTGGCTTTAAATGCAGCCATAGAAGCAGCGAGAGCAGGAGAACATGGGAAAGGCTTTGCTGTGGTTGCTGATGAGGTTCGAAAACTAGCTGAACAGTCTAGTGTAGCAGCTGGGGATATCAAAGAGCTTATCATCGAGATCCAAGAAGAAACAATAAGAGCTGTTGATTCAATGAATGGCGGAATTACTACGGTAGAAAAAGGTACACAAATGATTTATGAAACGGGAGCTTCTTTTAAAGATATTGTTCAACACATTCAAGAGGTATCTACTCAAACACAAGAAGTAGCGGCCATTATCGAACAAGTAAATGATAATTCTCGAAACATGGTTGAAATGATTAAGAGTATAGCAGGTATAACTGAACAAACTACAGGAAATACCCAACATGTAGCAGCCTCTATTCAGGAACAAACGGCTTCCATAGAAGAAATCACATCTTCATCTGCTATGTTGAATAAAATGTCAAAGGATCTTCAGGAAAACGTGAATAGGTTTAAGATTATATAAAGGAACCACCTTCGGACTATACCGAAGGTGGTTTTTAAAGTTCATTTGTCATTCGACTTGGCTATGGATGAATTGTGAAACTTATATAGATAATTCGTGATCAATTCGTTTCAACTTTGTGAAGAGTATCACATTATCAAGCGAAATCAACTATACTAAAGATGTAACAAGGAGGTGAGTCAATGCTTCAGAAAAGTATCAAATGCTTAATGAAATACCTAATCTATCAATGAGAGAAAGGATAGGATGAAAATGATGGAAAAGATGAGAAGCACTTATATGGTTCCTTTATGGACGATTGTTCGGATTTGGTTAGGAGTCCAATGGTTGACTGCAGGATGGGGAAAGGCGACCGGTAATTTTGATGCTACTGGATATTTAAACGGCGCCATCGCGAAAGCCGGCGGAGAAAACCCTATCGTAAAAGGCTGGTATGCAGCATTTCTTGAAGGCTTCGCGCTTCCAAATGTAGAGCTATTCAATTTCTTAGTTGCTTGGGGAGAAGTAGCTGTCGGCTTAGGACTGATTCTCGGTGCGTTTACAACGGTGGCCCTCTATGCTGGTGCGTTCATGAACCTGAACTTCCTTCTAGCAGGAACGATCAGCACCAATCCAATCTTGCTAACGATCGCTTTTATCCTGTTAGGCATGGGAACAGCTGCTTATGCTTGGGGTGTCGACCGCTATATGATGCCATGGCTCAAAGGTGCTGTCGTGAATATTACCCACGAAGGGCGTAAAGCGAAGGCGAATTAACAAAAAAGTGAGAGTAGAATATGCGATGGTTGAAGTAAAAAGACCTTGTTGCTGCAGTTCGAGCGATAGGGTCTTTTTCGTTTGCGGACATGAGGTGCTTTAAATGGGGCAAAATCGCTGAGGTGGAAGTTCAAGCGGACATGGATTCCTTTATTTTTCAAAACCTGGCTTTCTCCCCATAAATTTAAGTTAATAGCGGACTCAGTGTCCGAAAAACCTTCTCTTTAAGGTTTTTTCGGGGATATAAAGGAACCAATGTCCTCTTAAACAAAAAAACGACTTACAGACGATCCCAGGTGATAACTAAACACTAAAGTAATGATTTTTGTGCAAAAAAGAATGGTTGGTGAATCTTTCAAGCAGTTATTTTTTCATTACCAAGCCAGGGCAAAAAATGGTAAAATCTAATCTTAATTAGTATTTCATTTTCCAAGGGGGAAGAAATGAATCGAGCACTTGAACAATTGCAAACGGAGATGATAGTCACTGCTAAGAAAGGTTTTCCTATTTTATTATCAGGTTCCATTATCTTTTTATTGTTTACCTTTCTACCCTTTATTTTTCCCATGGAAACGGTATATCTTATATGGATTATTGGACTGAGTGTCATCTTTCCATTGGGGATCTTACTAGGCAAAGTGATGAATGTAAATCTCTTAGTGACGAATAATCCTCTCGGGACATTGGGAGGAATGGTTGCAGCTCCTCAGGCCTTTTTCATTCCTGTATTTATTGTTGTTTATATGAACATTCCAGAATACTTGCCCTTTACCATTGGATTATTAGGCGGTTCACATTTTCTACCCTATATGTGGATTTACAAAAGCAAGGCTTATCTCTTTGTTACTCTAGGCACCTGTTTGTCCTCTTTTATTTTAGGTAGTTTTTTTATTGAGCTCGCCTTTACACTTGTGCCTTTGGCTATTTCTATTGTGTATGGAATTGGTGTATTACTCATTATGAGAGAGCTAAAACCGAAGAACCTGCAAATAAAATGATTGAAATTGCAAAAAAAGTTGATCAACAGACGTTGAAGCTAGAGCTTTAACTAGTACTATGGACAGTGGGTACGTTGGAAACATAGGAGGTCCTTGAGCAAATGTACGAATACAAGTATGTAGAAACTTCATTAGGTGGATTTTTTTCATCGGCTAAACATCGCGAAACCATAGATGAATATGCAAAGGAAGGTTGGAGATTGGTTCAAGTTTTGCCGACCCATTATAATAGTCATGGTAAACCTACAGAATATGAGATTATCTTTGAAAGATCCATTAACAAATAGGATTAGTGATTAGACACTGACCAAAAAAGAAGAGGTTGATCCCTAAGGTTTTTACCAACCTGTAGGGACAACCTCTATTAATTTCGGATGAGGTAATCGAATGCGCCTAAGGCAGCACTCGCACCAGATCCCATAGAAATAATAATTTGCTTATAAGGGCTATTGGTGCAGTCGCCTGCAGCAAACACACCAGGTACGGTTGTGGCGCCGTGGCTATCGACGATGATCTCGCCCATGCGGTTGCGCTCCACCATGCCTTCTAACCAATCGGTATTGGGTACAAGCCCAATCTGAACAAACACGCCCTGCAACTCAATGTGCTTTACTTCTCCCGTGTCACGCTCGATATAGGAAATACCGTTAACCTTGTCTGTACCGGTAATTTCTTTCGTCTGAACGTTCTTGAGAACCGTGACGTTAGGTAGACTATAAAGACGCTTCTGCAAGACAGCGTCAGCCTTCAGTTCTGGCATAAATTCGAGAACCGTGACATGCTTCACGATCCCAGCGAGATCGATGGCCGCCTCAATACCGGAATTACCACCGCCAATCACGGCTACGTCTTTTCCTGTAAACAAAGGACCGTCACAATGAGGGCAGTAGGCTACGCCCTTGTTCTTGAATTCGGCCTCGCCTGGAACCCCCACATTACGCCAACGGGCACCAGTTGAAATAATGACCGACTTACTCTTCAGAACAGCCCCATTCTCTAATTCAACTTCGATGAGATCTTTCTTTTCTAAACGCTTAGCGCGCTGTAATTTCATCACATCGATGCCGTATTCTTTCACATGTTCTTCTAAACTGGCTACCAGTTTAGGACCTTCCGTATATTTCACACTGATGAAGTTCTCGATTCCTACGGTGTCCATTACTTGACCACCGAAGCGCTCCGCCACGATTCCTGTTCGGATCCCCTTGCGTGCAGCATAGATAGCTGCACTAGAACCGGCAGGTCCGCCCCCAATCACCAGTACATCGAATGGTTCCTTATTGGTAAGCTCGGATGCATCCGGAGCATTACCCAGCTTAGCAAGAATTTCTTCGAGTGTCATACGACCACTGCCAAAGAATTCGCCATTGAGGTAGACTGATGGCACAGCCATGACATCTTTGCTTTCTGCTTCGTCTTTAAACACGGCACCATCAATCATGGTATGGCTAATGGTAGGATTAAGGATGCTCATTACATTCAGCGCCTGAACAACATCAGGACAGTTGTGGCAGCTCAAGCTGATGTAAGATTCAAAGTGGTAATCCCCGCGCAGGTTTTTCACTTGATCGATGACGCTTTGTTCCACCTTCGGAGGTCTTCCACTGACTTGAAGTAGAGCTAAGACTAAGGAAGTAAACTCATGTCCCAAAGGAATACCCGCAAACGCAACCCCTGTATCTTCGCCTACACGATTGACACCAAAGCTTGGCGTCCTGGATAATGAGGCTTTCTCTACCGTAATCTTCGAAGACATACTAGTCAATTCATCGATCAGAGCAAGCATGTCACGAGATACGTCATCCGAGCCTGCACTGACTTTAAGCACCACTTCGCCTTCCATTAGCTGAAGGTACTGGTTTAATTGTGCCTTAATATCTGCATCGAGTAGCATGTCATGTACTCCTTAGATCTTTCCTACAAGGTCAAGGCTTGGCTTAAGTGTGGCAGAACCTTCTTGCCATTTCGCTGGGCAAACTTCACCTGGATTGTTTCGAACATATTGAGCTGCCTTGATTTTAGTAACAAGTGTGCTCGCATCGCGGCCGATGCCACCTGCATTGATTTCAACCGTCTGAATGATTCCGTCTGGGTCAATGATAAACGTACCACGATCAGCAAGACCAACTGCTTCAATAAGGACATCGAAGTTGCGAGAGATTGTATGAGAAGGATCTCCGATCATGGTATAAGTAATTTTTCCAATGGTCTCAGAACTATCATGCCATGCCTTATGTGTAAAGTGAGTATCTGTTGAAACGGAATACACTTCCGCACCAAGTCCCTTTAAAGTCTCGTATTGATTCTGCAAATCCTCAAGCTCAGTTGGGCATACGAAAGTAAAGTCTGCTGGATAGAAGCAAACTACACTCCACTTTCCTTTCAGATCTGCATCAGTAACTTCAATGAATTCTCCATTGCGGAAAGCTTGTGCTTTAAACGGTTTTACTTCAGTTCCAATTAGTGACATTACAAATTCCTCCTTAGTGTTTGAAAGTGATATATAGCTAGATCAGTCAAAAAACCCTATCGCTATATATAATAATTACAATCTAAATATAATTATTACTTAGTAATAATTATATTGTCAAGACATTTAAGCTTTTTTTGCTGCCTCAATTGCGGCATCATAGTTTGGATGATTGGTTGCCTCAGAAACATATTCCACATAGGTAATCTTATTGTTCTTATCAATAACAAAAACAGCACGTGCCAACAAACGAAGTTCTTTGATAACGACTCCGTAAGCTTCTCCAAACGAAAGATCCCGATGATCGGATAATGTTTGAACCTTATCAATTCCAGCAGCACCACACCAACGTTTTTGGGCAAATGGCAAGTCAACGCTAATGGTTAAAATCGTTACACCTTCAAGATGTGCCGCTTCTTCATTGAATCTGCGAGTTTGTTGGTCGCAAACTCCCGTGTCAAGGGAAGGGACAACACTGATGATCCGGGTGGTTCCCTCAGAATTTTCAAGGGTAACGGGAGATAAATCGTTAGCTAATACCGTAAAGTTAGGGGCTTGATCGCCCACCTTGACTTCATTGCCTAAGAGTGTAATCGGGTTTCCTTTAAACGTAACCTTTGCCATTGAAAATCCTCCTCTAACTATTAAATAAAGCCACACCTAAATTATGTCATTATAATAATTATTTATCAAGTTTATAAGATGTTGTTATATAAGCTAAACCAGCGGAGTAAAAATGTTGTTCAGTGTGTCAAACTTTTGTATAATAAAATTATACAAAAGTTTGACGAAAATTAAGAATTCTGGTACTAATAGAGTAAACATAACTACGAATTTATACGAGGGTGGTCCAATATGTCAGTGGTTCATACTGAAGTAAATAAACTAGAAGCAATTCTCGCTACGATACCTATCTTAAAATCAATGCTGCCCAAAGTGGGCATAGGTGTTTCAAACAGACAGGAGTGGATTGCTTATTATCCTGGCGAAAAAATAAATATTGGCGTAAAACCAGGTATGAAAATTAACCCTAAGGAGCCTCTAGCAGACACAATCAGATACGGCAAGTCAATAAAAGCTGATGTGCCTGCTGAATTCTTCGGGTTCTCGTTCACGGGACTTGCTGAGCCTATTTTTAACGAAAATGGTGAGGTCATCGGAGCCATTGCCATACAGATCCAAGAGCAAAGTGAAAAAGAGTTGCTTCGCTTCTCTGAACAAATAGTGAAATCTATAGGAGAGGCAAACATGGGAATTACCACGGTTGCAAAAGGAGCAGACGAGTTAGCTAACATTAGCAATAACTTGCTCCTGCAATCTAAACAAGCCAGTGAAGAAGTGAAAAAGTCAGACGAAGTCCTGACTTTCATCAAACACATTGCTGATCAAACCAATCTATTAGGACTTAATGCATCAATAGAAGCTGCCCGAGCAGGGGATATGGGACGAGGGTTTGGTGTAGTAGCAACCGAAATTCGTAAATTATCCTTAGAAACGGTTAATTCTACCGTAAAAATCAGAGAGACATTGACCAATATGCAAAAGTCTATGAATGCTATTTCTAATTCCATTGCCAAAGTGGTAGAGGTTGGGAATACGCAAGCTAAGTCAACGGATCAAATCTCTCAGTTCATTAAAGAGATTGACGAGCTTGGTAAAGAGATAAATAAATATGCTTCTCAGTTGTAAATGAAGGGCCTTTCCTAACAAGTAACTCTCTGTTGACGTTTAAATCTCTCAAATGTACGATACATACAATGGGTTATTATGGAATTAAACGATCACGGAGAATGGAGGTCAAGACAATGGAGATGAAGTATCAAACGTGGGGAGATCCAAAAAATCCACCCGTGTTACTCCTTCACGCCCTTGCCTGTCACAGTGGCTGGTGGAAGTGGGTAACACCCTACCTGGAGAAGGAGTACTATCTGATCGCCCCTGATTTTCGAGGTCACGGTCAGAGTCCTTGGGCCGATAGCTACCGTTTCGATGATTACGCAAGAGACATCGAGGAGCTTGTCGAGAAATTCGACGGGCCTTATGCCATCGTAGGTCATTCGATGGGAGCCTATGTGGGGCTCAAAGTGGCTAGTCGGGGGGTTCGTCCTCCTTCAGCTTTACTAGTCGCTGATATGAAAATGGACTCCCCGGAAGAGGAGTTAGCTGGCTTACACAAAGCTGCTCAAAAGAGTGGACGTATTTACGACACTCTACAAGACGCTGTGGCTAATTATAGATTCCTGCCCCCTCAGCACGCCGCCCCGAAGGAACGAGTGGAGCAAGTTGCTCAGGACTGCTATCATGAACAGGAGGATGGGCGTTGGGGAGAACGATTTGATCGACGGGCACTGGCCATCGAAAAGGTTGAAGCAGTGGCACTGGCCGAACAGGTTAACTGCCCCACCTGGTTCGTTCGTGCGAAGGAAAGTCAAGTAATGCCAGCTGAGGGCGCTAAAGAACTTGCGCGGATCACGGGTGGACCACTGCACGAGATGGAAGGGGTCTTTCACCACCTGCCATTAGAGGCACCCGAAGCGTTCGCTAGCTTGATCCGGGAGTTCATGATCCAAACCAATAATAAATAATTAGGAAGTCCTCGTGTTTTATTTCGAGAAGGCTGCTATGGCAGCCTTCTTTCTTTTTGTTGAGTAATCGGAGATCGCTCCCATCCTGATTCATGAGAGAATTCTAATTTCATGGAGTATTTGGGAGGAATAATAAGAATAAAAGGGCTGCTGGTTATAGGACATGGTTTTTTGAATAAATATACCAGGATATTACAAGCAGGCTTGATTTCCATAACTACCCAAATAGTATAAACTTAAGAAAGTAAAAAAACAGCATAACGGCCTAATCCCAGTACACTGGGAGCGGAGGAACCAAGTAAGTGGGGTTAATTTTACAATTTGTAGAAGGGATGAGTTAGCTCTTTCGCCATCCTACCCGTCAGCTAACTTCGTCGGCTAAAGCGAAGGAGGTCATAGACCGCCAAAAATCAAGGGGGCTTTTTGTACTGTTAGCATTGTTAAATGTGGGCAGTACGAGGTGTAAAGTTATTCTATTGGTTAAATAAATATGCAGGTCTTTTTGTGCTGTCTAAATTCTTATTCATGCTAGGCAGCATGATTCAAATGAATATTATACTTAAGAAATGAGGGCGGATGGATGAAGATATGTAAATTTGGCGGGACTTCCTTGGCTACTGCTTCACAAGTGAAAAAAGTGAGTGACATTATATTAAATGATCCCACTCGAAAAATAGTAGTTGTATCTGCCCCTGGCAAACGCTATAAAGAAGACATTAAGGTGACAGATCTTTTGATTTCTTGTGCCGAGAAGTATTTGGAGAATAAGCCATACCAAGAAATTTTTTCTGCAGTCCTTTCCCGCTACGAGGAAATGGTTCGTGGTTTGGAGCTGTCTGATGAAATCCTAGATCACATAAGGACGGATCTTTCTCAGCGGCTATATTCTGATTCACAAGATAGAACGAAGTATATGGAGTTGCTTAAAGCGAGTGGAGAGGATCATTGCGCGAAGCTTGTGGCTGCCTACTTGCGAAGTAAGGGAGTTGAGGCTCATTATATCGATCCTAAAGAGGCGGGGCTGCTTTTGACTAAAGAAAATGGGAAAGCACAGGTGCTCCCAGAGTCCTACCTTCGTCTCCGCGTTCTAAAAGAAAAATCGGGAGTTCTAATTTTTCCGGGCTTTTTCGGCTATAATCCTGAGGGTACGGTTGTGACCTTTTCCCGAGGGGGATCAGATATTACGGGTTCGATCCTTGCTGCAGCTGTCCAAGCGGATCTTTATGAGAACTTTACAGATGTAGATTCGGTATTTGTCGTAAATCCGAATATTGTCAACAACCCTCGTGGTATCAACAAATTGACCTTCAAGGAAATGAGGGAGCTTTCTTATTCAGGCTTCGAAGTTTTTCATGATGAAGCTCTTATCCCCGCTTTTCGCGCGAAGGTTCCTATATGTATAAAAAACACCAACAATCCATCCGCACCAGGAACCATGATTGTGAGCAGACGAGAAGCAGACTCCAACTTAGTGGCCGGCATTGCTTCTGATGAAGGCTATTGCAGTATTTATCTTTGTAAATATCTCATGCACTCAGAGCCGGATTTTGGTTTTAAGCTGAGACAAATTCTAGAGGAGGAGAATCTTCCGCTTGAATATAATCTGTCTGGAAATGATGATATTTCCCTGCTATTCCGAGAGGGGGATTTAAGTCGGGAAAAAGAGGCTCGCATAACGGCACGGATGAAAGCAGAGCTAGCCGTAGATCAACTCATGGTCTGCCGTGATCTGGCTGTCGTGATGCTAGTAGGACCGAAGATGAGAAATAATCTCTCTGTTTTATCTAAAGCTTCGGGTGTACTGTCCAGGCAAAAGATCAATGTGGAATTAATCAACCAAGGCTGCTCGGAAGTAGGCATGATGTTTGGGGTCAAAAAGAATCACATGAAAAAGGCGGTCCATGCTCTCTATCAGGAATTTTTTGAGGTTTATCATACGACCAAAGGAAAAGTAGCAAGTTTGTAACCACAGAAAGGCGAGCTCAGGTAATTCCAGAGCTGGTCTTTTCTTATTTATATGGGATAAATTCCCTCTAGGGATGTTGCAACCATTTGTTCCATTGCAAGTCTAAGATTTAGCGTACTAATAAATCAAAAATAAAGAGGTCATTTTTAAATATGAAAAAATCTCTAAGCAAAATCATCCTGTCTTGTTCGGTCCTTCTAGCAGGTTATGCTCTCACTCTTCCTTCTACTTATGCAGAATCGAATATAGTCTCAAGTGAGATGACCTTTACGGATCTATCCCCGTCTTTCTGGGGATATAAAACGATTCAATGGGGAGTGCAAGAAAAGATCATCACAGGCTATCCTGATCATACCGTGAAACCCACAGGTTATGTGAAAGAGAGCGAATTTTTGACGATGCTGGTGAAGGGCTATAAAAATACCAACCAAGGACTATCTACAAGCAGTACACATTGGGCCGAGCCATTCTACAACAAAGCGAGGGAGATGAACTGGCTTGATAAAAAAGAGATAGTAAATAAGCCAATTACTCGTGGGGATGTAGCTAAATTTATGGCATCCAGCCAGGGATATCATCATAATGTGGATAATTCCGTGCAATTTGTGTTGAATCATCGATTGGCAAGCGGCAAAACGGAGGCAACCCTAGAAGGATTTGATAAAGGGGCATTGGTGACAAGGGCGGAAGCTGTTCAAATACTAAAAAATTTGAAAGAGAAAGGTCTGACAACAGCGAAAGAGCGACCGGTCACACTCTCTCGTACATTAGTGAAACAGAAACCACAATTATTTCCGATAGAAAAGAGAGATAAGAATGGTAACTTCATCTTTGGACTGATAGATAGGAAGGGCAAGGTTGTTGTCCAACCTCAATATAAGAGTATCCTGGTACCGAATGGGGATCAGCCTATTCTTGTCTCTGTTAAAGAAAATGAGTATAAATATATTAATAAAAATGGAAGCCTTGCGTTTCCGGGTACATTTTCTTGGGCCAATGAGTTTTCGGAAGGTCTAGCCGCTGTAACTCTGGCGAAGGGAACTGCAAATAACCGAGAAGGTTATATCAATGAAAGTGGAAAAGTAGTTATTCCTCCTTCATTCTCTTACCCTGGAGGTTTTTCATACGGTTATGTATCAGAGGGGTATGCTCTTGTTGGGTTAGTGGAAAAAGGAAAGGCGACTATAACCTATGGAATTATTGATCGTAGTGGGAAACGAATAGCTTCGGTTGATTATGATATCTCGCATGAATTAGTAGGTTATAATGAAGGGACCTTGCTGATGAAACGTCATATTGAAGGGAAGGGTTCTGAATACTATTTTGCCGATCTTAACGGAAATCAAGTATCTTCTAACACGTTCACGCAAGTACAATATTTCTCAGAAGGACTTGCAGCAGCCCAATTGGGTCAAGACGAATGGGGGTACGTGAATACCAGAGGAGACTGGGTCATACCGGCTAAATACAAAACAGCCCAAGACTTTTCAGAAGGATTAGCTGCTGCCGGTATACAAGCAGAAGATGGCCGTTGGAAATACGGCTACATCGACTACAATGGAAATTGGGTCATCGAACCTATTTATGACCATGCTGCTCCTTTCTCTGAAGGATGGGCTTCGGTAGAATGGAATGGCGAATGGCTCTGGATAAATAAAGAAAATAAAAGGCAATTAAGCGATTTTCCTTACCAGGTTACGGGTTCGTTCTCTCCATTTATCAATGGATTATCGCAAGTTGTCCTTACAGATGGAAAGAGCACAACACAAGCTTATATCGATAAAAAAGGGAAGATCATATGGAAGCAAGATCCGTACTTTAAGTAAGGAAGTAATATGTATGTATGCCATTCATATTTTACAAACGGATCGATCTAGCTGCTCTGGTACGATCAAATAGTCGAATGAATAGGATACCTCATAACGTGCATAATGACGTTGTTCCCTCAGTTTAGGCCATAAAAGGGAGGACATTCAGATTGAAATACGCGAATGGATATCTTGATATGCTGGCTTGGTTTGGGATTGGAGGTGCACACCCAGGAGGGTTGGCTTTAACGAAAGAAGTCCTACAACGAATAAAAATAGGACCAGAAACGAACATCATCGATATAGGGTGCGGTACAGGACAGACAGCTGCTTATTTGAAAAAAACCTTTCAATGCAAGGTATCAGCTTTAGATAGAAATAAAGTAATGTTAGAAAAAGCGAAGCACGATTTGCGAAAGAGAAACTTAGTATTTTTCTCATCAATTAAAGTACTGTGTTTTTCAAATGGAAAAAGGGTGAATCGGGCCTTAAAAGTACACACCACGTTTACTAGTCTGACAAAATCCATTTTTGCCTATAACATATTCAGATGTGCATCCATACTATGTATTACACCAGCTACAGGTAAACTCATTGATCACCTCCTTTCGGGAAGAAACGACACGAAATTGGTCGTTTCTTTTTCATATTCAAAGAACCCTTTTTGATCTCTTGAATTTAACGAAATTATACATTTGACTTAGATATTTGCCCTTCCCTTGTCCTTAATATTACATATGATAGAGTAACTTGATGAAAAGGAGTGATCTTTATGAGCGCTTATGGGGCAGGTTCTTTTGGAGGCGGCATTGCGTTTATCCTAGTAATCTATGTCCTTTTAGTTATTGTTAGCCGTACAGGCTCCACTTACTAGAAATGATCTAACTTTAGTAGAGTTCACTAATTCTATAGATAAATAGGGAGACCTCACCGTCTCCTTTTTTTCATTGCATAAATGTTTGGTCATCCATTGTTCCGCATGAGTTTCTTCTAAAATCCGCGAATGACTAGAGGCATTCGCCCTTCCCCCTCAGCTTTACATTCATATTATGAAGTATACCCAATGAAAGGAGGCACATAAATATGAGTGCTTGTGGAGTAGGTGTAGGTGGATTATACGGTGGAGGTATTGCTTTCATCCTTGTCCTTTATGTCCTTCTAGTCATTGTTAGCCGCACTGGCTGGGGATACTAAGAAATTCTTAAATTCCTACCGTAAGGAGGTTTTTAAATGGGTGCAGTAGCTGGCGTAGGCTATGGAGGCGGTATTGCGTTTATCCTTGTTCTTTACGTCCTTCTAGTCATTGTGAGCCGTACAGGTTGGGCGTACTAGTTCGATAAAGAGGGCTTACCCATTCGGGTTTAAGCCCTTTTTTAATACTTAGAAAGAAATAAAAAAGGCTGAGCCGTAGGGCACTTCAGTGTCCTTTTGGTTCAGCCTTAGTTCTTATTTACTCATCTCCGTACGAGATAAAGCCAATAATGTATACAAGGGTAATACATAGTACCCGCTATAAGGACCAGCACCATAGTACTGAACAGTTTCAAATTCTGGTGTCTGCTGTTTCCCAGATCTTTCAAGGGTGATTTTTTTCGTGTTGGCTTTTACTCCGACTGTCCTTGGATCAATTCCTCTAAGTACAATATGATCCGTGTTTACAGTCTCCACTACCCCATAATAGCGTCGTCCTCCCACACAATGTGCGACTACTGTCTGACGATGAAATTTTTACAATAAGGATAAGTTAACCCCATGTGGCACCCTCCTTGTTTCCCTTGGATCACATATTCTTATTAATCCTTTTAGAAGGCTGGACTAAACTCGTTCATCATTTTAAAGGGTTAAGTAAGGAGGACCTTCTATTGAAAGAGAAACTACCATTTGCTCAGGAGAAGCTTCATCATCAAATGGGAATACAGACAATAATCTAAAAATGATGGCGTATACGGTAGGAAGATTTAAGGGGTCAATATCCCCGTATATAATCCCATTAAATCAACAACTATCTTATGTATAATGAAAAGCTGTCGAGAATCTCTCGACAGCCTGAGGAGACTTTTTAGTCTCTCTAAATTTATTAGTATGCCCAGCCCGTTCGGCTAACGATAACTAGAAGCACGTAAAGGACAAGAATAAACGCAATACTTCCTCCGTAGACTTCACCTACTCCTGCTGCTGCACCCATTAAAATACCTCCTTATCGTAGGGATTTTAGTCAAGTCAGCAAATATAAAAGAGGGAACTGCTTCTTAGTATGCCCAGCTAGTGCGGCTCNGCACCCATTAAAATACCTCCTTATCGTAGGGATTTTAGTCAAGTCAGCAAATATAAAAGAGGGAACTGCTTCTTAGTATGCCCAGCTAGTGCGGCTCACGATAACTAGAAGCACGTAAAGGACAAGAATAAACGCAATGCTTCCTCCATAGAATCCACCTACTCCACAAGCACTCATATTTATGTGCCCCCTTTCATTGGGTTTACTCTATACTATGAGCGGAAGCCATATGTGGAAGGGCGGATATCCATGGTTATTAGCGGATATTCTTTCAAAATATATTAAATTAGTCCTAGTTAAGTAGCCCCAGCTTGTACGTCTAACAATGACAAGAAGAACGTAGATAACTAGGATAAAATACTCTTTTTCATTGATTAGAGTGCTCACTATCGTTCGCGGAAACAGCGGAAGAAAAAGACGTGCGTCCTACTAAGCTTAATCGAAGATGTCTTCACGGACGATCGAACCCACTGGGGTGGGTTAGGGGCGATTCCCAAATCGAAGAGGTAGAACAATAACAAAACCCCGAACCGATGGTCCGGGGTGTTCATTATGTATTTGGCGGGAGAAGGTGGGAATACTCTTTTTCATTGATTAGAGTGCTCACTAACGTTCGCGGAAACAGAGGAAGAAAAAGACGTGCGTCCTACTGAGATTATTCGAAGAAGTCTTCACGGACGATCGAACCCACGGTTGTAGGTTAGGGGCGATTCCCAATTCGAAGAAGCGGAAGACAATAAAAAAGCTGACCAAATAGGTCAGCTATTGTTTATGTATTTGGCGGGAGAAGGTGGGAATCGAACCCACCTGAGACATCACGTGCCTCACACTCGGTTTTGAAGTTCGTGTATGGTATTTCTGAATATTCCGTAAATGTGTAACTCCTTGATACATTTGGAGTTAATCCACTTTTAGTTTTCTTTATTATAAAGAAATCCGCGTGAAACTACTCGGTTTGAAGTGATCGAGATTCACGGTCAATTCAATCGTACTTGCAAACAGGGTTAAAGTCAACTTAGGAGTGACAAAGCTAAACTACATATTAATGCACTTTTATTTGCATTAAAAAAAGACCCATAATAACGGGTCTTTTTTGGGATACACTCAATAAAACAATTGCCCTTCGGCTCGCACTCAGATCCCTATATAAATAGGGTATGCAATTTTAGGAATAATATGCACACAAAGGACAATTTTTAAATCAAAAAGGTGTGCATCTAATGCACACCTTTATTCGCCCTTCGGCTTATAGTCATTCAATCTAATTGCCCTTCGGCTAATATCTTTTCTTAATCAAATTGTATTAGAAATTGTCCAATGTGTCAATTATTTTCTGTTTGATTTTGGAGTAGATTAATCTGTGTAGTTAGGAGTTTTTTCTCCTCTTCAAGTAATTTAATCTTTTCTTGTAAAATCCTCCGATTATTCCAAAGTTTGTTAATAAGTGAATAAGTCCTTTTTGATTTTGACTCTAACTTAGGAAAAGCCATTTTGAATGCTGTATTACGGATTTCTTGGAATAGTGAGGAGGGGTCAGTTACGTTATTCATTGAACCCTTTTTGTCACCGTGAAGTCTTGCTGGGCTAATCGTTCTCATATTGCTGATCAAAATTGCACTGTCCTCCAAAAAACCCTCCCCTTCACTTGCAAGAACTTTTCTTAGAAATTTTTTACCTGTGGGATTCAATATCGGATGGTAAGCTTTTGTCAAACTATCATGGGAAGTTGAAACTGGAAGAACTAAATACAATCCACGAATCTGTTCCAGAATTACAACAGGATGATTATAAGCCAACTCTGGACTATAAGTTAAACCCAAATCTGCATAAAAAATATCTCCAATTTTAATCGGATCACTTCCAGAGTATGTCCTATTATTGCGTTTTCTTCGCCAATCCTCCATTGACATTGTAATCATTGCCATTTCGTTTTCTTTTATACGATGATTGTGTTCTATGTAATTGGCAATAGAAGCAGTAAATTCAGACAACGATTCACTCGAATCTATTGCGTTTCTTGATGCACTAGTTGAAGAACTAATGATTCTTCTAAGCTTAGTAAAATCGATACGCATATTTTCCTCCAAGAGTCTTTTGAAAAGAAGCTTTAGAAGTCAATTTTACCATGTATTTCAATAAAGGTTAATTAATTTAATTTGGTCATTGGCACCTTATTCATCAATAATCCTTATTTCTATAATGATTATAGAAAAATTATACCGCCAGAAAGGAATGGGTAAACTAACCAAAAACAGGTGGGTTTTCATGGCTAAACGGAGAAGACGGCGCTCCAAGCGTAAATCGAATGATGCAATTTTTATAATAGCTTTAACTCTTATTTTATATGTAGGTTACATCCTTTATAAGGCAACGCTTGGAGTGATTGATTTTATCGATTGGATTATTAATCAAATATTAAATTGGACTATATTTGAATGGTTCTTATGGGGTTCATTAACTTTCGGACTTATTTTTTTTATTATAAAATTTAAGAAATATAAGTATTTAAAGCAAAAGCAGAGAATAGAACATCAGCAGAAGGTAAAGATTCGCCGTAGTGGAAACATGGAACGCCTAAAAACGATGGACCCGTTTGATTTTGAGGAGTATATTGCCGTTCTCTTTAAATTAATGGGCTATGAAGAAGTGACGGTTACAAGGAAATCAGGAGATGGCGGAAAGGATATTATCTTTAAAAAGGGGAACGAAATTTGCATTGCAGAATGCAAACGATATAACTCACCAAAAGTAACTCGACCTGACGTTCAAAAATTTCATAGTGCATTAATCGATATGAATGCAAAAGAAGGGTTTTATATTACCATTGGCAATTTTACTAAACCCGCTGTTGATTACGTATTGGACAAGCCTATACATCTAATTGATGGGCATCGATTGTTAAGCTTAATTGAAGAATATTCAGATGAAATAACCTAAATGTCATAGGACAATTTTCCTGCATCATAAACCTAATAAAAATGTCATAAGTGGGTGAACTGATGGAGGAGACAAGATTAATACCCCTTAATGATTTAAAGGTTGATTTGGTCGGAAGAATTCAGTTAGGAGACACAGATCTAGCAGATAATTTGGTTCATCAAGGTCTAAAAGAACCTCTTAGGGTACAAGGACCAGATTCTGACGGGAAATACATCATTATTAGCGGGATACGTAGATTTGAGGCGATGAAGAAGAAGCCTGGTCAGTTCATCACAGTGTTATGTAGGGTTTCAGAAGTTGTAACCTCAAGAGCCGATAGAGCTACTGAAATGTTAACAGATACAATGCACCAAAAAAGAAAGACCAAGTTTGAGAAGCAATTGTTGATAAAGGAAGCCTTAGATAACGGAATGACTAAGAAGGAATTATCAAAAAAAATTAATAAGCCGATATCTGTTATTAATCGAGAAAGTAAAGGAATGGAGATACCAGAAAAATTCCGTAGAGAAGTGGCTGAAGCAAAAGGAAGTCAAGACGCCCTTATTACGATATTTAAGTTGGATTGTGATAAATCATATCGGAACGTATTATATAAAAGGTTGTTAAATAGGGAGATTGGTACGGAAGATTCGAGAGCTTTAAATAAAATCATCAAACATAGTGAATATCCATTTCTGGATAATAAACAAAAGAAAAAGGTTATTGAAGAAACATTATCAAATTGTAGGTTTAAATACGAAGATGCAAATCAAATTATCATGCTGGAGTTATTGAAAGATAATCCTGAAAATCATTCTGATTATGTAAATGAGTGGGTCAATTGTGTCTGTGATGATATTGAGCGATTATCTGGCATGATAAATCCAAATATGAACAAAATGGTTAGTCCATTTCAGAAAAAGAGGATAAAGGCAGCATTATCCAAACTAAGAAAATCATTAAAGTGGGTATATGGAGAGAGGAAAGGAAATGGATATAAAATTGATTTTCATGATGAGGAAGATGATGATGATTATCAAAGAAATGTATGAAAAAAGCGCCTTAATTCAGGGCGCTTTTTTCATTTTCCATTTTTCATTTGCTGTTGAAGTAATTCAACAAATTGCTGAAATTGCTGATTATTAAGAATGGCTGGGTCCATTCCTGTGTTATTAGATGTATTTTTGGGGTCTTGTGCAATCACATCTTGACTGTCTCTCCCGAAATATTTATCGACTAATCGAGTTTTGATGTCATGCTGATCCTTCTCCTCAAAGCTTTCGATATAAGGGTCTAGAGAGGCAAGTTCAATTGCAATTTGACGATTACGTCTTTGTTCGTTTCTATGGTTTGTTGCCCTTCTAGCACAATAGCCAAACAAGGTAACTCCGATACCGCCAAGAAACAATCTAGCGACCAATTGTGTCCAAGTAAAATCAGCAGTAAGAACATATTTGTATCCAAAATACAAAATTAAACCTAATGAAAGAACAGAACCTAAATCCCAAATGAGAGCGGTCCAACCTTCTTTCTTTGAGGTTTCATCATAAGCACCAGCTACACCAGAATTAGCAATAATGCTAACTATCTTTTCTGCTTTGGTTTTTAAATCCTCGATTTCGGTAAGTGTTGAAGAAGCATTTTCACTGAATTCCTTTGATAACTTTTCCAATTGTTCATTGTGTCCACCTAGCATTTCCTCAAAGAGCTGTTCACGTTCTTTTTCTTTATGAATGAAATCATCATTCCGTTCGTTTTGTTCCTTTGAGAAATCCTCTAGACGCTGATTTTGAGCTTGTAAAAACTGTGTTTGGAATTCTGAAACCACCGTATCAACACGGCTTTTTTGGCTTTCAATGGAGGTCGAGAGTTCATTTAATTTAGTTGAATTACTTACGTGAGCATTCTTCACCTGTTCAAATTCATTTTCAAGGTGAGAAAGATGTTGTCCAACAGATTGCCGAAATTTAATAATATAATCTCGAATTCCTTCGATTTCTAACTCATTCATCGGCAAGTTGATTTGAGAATAAAAAGGAAGCAATGCTTCTACTTTGGATATTGCATTATCGAGGTGACCAGTATTTTTATTGCTTCTAAAAGCATTTAATTCGCCTGTTAAGTTATTGATTTGATTAAACATATTAGTTAGCGAATTATTAGATACCAACACTGGATCAGCAGCATCCATCCTAATTTTCAGCAAGTTTAATGCTTCAAACATAATAGAGAGCTTTTCTCTATCTTCGGAGGAGTTGAGTTTTTCTGAAACTTGGATTTCATTTATGATTTGAAGTGAATTCTCAACATGTTGATAAAGAGAACTAGAGGTGATTTTTTCTTGTACTGCTAACAATTTCCCTCACCATCCAATAAAAAGAAAATAAGAACATAACAAAGTATATCAGAAGAGATAGACTAAACATATAAATTCTTGCATGTAATTTTTTGAAAATCAAATTGATTTTAACTAAAAATGCTAATGCAAGCTTTCCTGGTATTATGGGCACCATAATACATTGCGCATGCACAAGGACATTTGGGGGAAAATATAAGTAACATTGAAACAAAGGGGAATTTAAAAATGAAATCTTACATACAAGAATTGCTTACCCCCCGATTGGCTAGTTATGATATACCCGAAAAAGCGATTAAAGTTGTAACTGAGGATGTAGAGGATAGGTTAACTTCGATTATTAGAAGATGGGGCGACCTGGAATTTCGTCAAACGATGTTAATAACGGCAGAAGAAGAAGCTTATTTTTATAGACCTGCTGTTTCTTTAGATGTACGTTCTCTAGTTTCACTAGCAATTCGTAACAGTAGAATTGAAGATCTGGCAAGTACAACACGTGCTGCAAAGACATTGTGGTGCGATGATACCGTTTTAACCGACGATGACATTATTAAGTTGACAGAAGAAGCGATAGTTCATTTCAAGACAGTTAACCTAAATAAAGAGAGTAAACAGATTGAGGCTAAGGAGAATGACCCATACGGACATATTCCCTTACAATATCCAGTGGCATGGGCTGCGTTAAATAAGCTTGCCATGAACTCTCGAAGCATTTCAAAATATGAGCCAATTAAAGCAGAACCGTTTGACATAGAAATTCCATCTTCTCGACAAATGGATTTTAAAAAGAAAATTCATGTTATAAGTGGGATGGACCCAGCCATTGATGAAGAATTTGCAAAAATTCTATACTATGTTACCGATGGTAACGGAATGTTCTTTTCAGACTCATTTAAGATGATTACTCGTCACCCTGAAAAATTATTTAAGATTCTGGAATTCGTGTTACGAAGGAAAAGCAAAGTTGTTACATTTAATTTTTATTTAGAAAATGGGATTGTAGCACGCAGAAAAAAATATATACGTCCTGGACACTTTGGAGATGAGATTCCTCAGAAACTCAAAATTGTAAATGGCTTAGTCAATATACATCGGCAAGCGTTAGATGAAATGAAAGAACAACAATTAGTTCATTAAAAAAGAAGGCTCAAAGCTTAGCCTTCTTTTTTAATGAAAAATTTCGGTATTTGGAAAACAGCCCTAATCCGTGGTTTTCGAAATACCGAAATATAATATTAGCTAATAAAAAATGGAGAAACTGTTTATGCGGTTTCTCCATTTTCCTATTCTATCAAGTTTGAACGACCAAATAATTGTTCCTGTTGTAAACTTTTATATTTCCATTCGATAAGTTGTCTTGCAAAGATATCTAAAAACTCTTTGTTCAAAAAAATCACCTCCAATTTTATTATTCCCATAAAATTGGAGGTTTATGTTAAATTATACAACAAATTTCAATTCAAATTCGACAGGTGATAAATCGTCTATTGAAATTTGTTCCATAGTTATAGCCCATTTTATCTTTATAATGACCTCATCTCCCGTGACAATGACCCTTTCCACAAGAGTGTCAAATAACCTGATAATCTTTTCTCTTGGGTAAACCTCTGATTCATCAAACGATGAAATAAAATCTAAAAAATCATCAACATCCTTTTCTGTTATGCAAATTTCCCTCAGACCATTTTCAAGTTCTTTAACAGCCTTCTCTTTTGATTCTATTTCTTTCTGATTGTTTAGGTATTGACTTTCATATAAAGCCACCAATTCTGGATTTGAAGTCCGAAACATATTTGTTTTAATGTTTTCTGATTCATCTTCTTTATTAGAGATGAACTTTTTCATGTTTAGGATTTTATACCGTATTTCTTTTGTATAATCCTCTAAACATTGTTTAGCTTTGATAAGCATAAGGTCCTTGTTTGCAGATTGTACAAATTCTAAAACATGATTATAGACAAGCTGGTCTAAAACTTTGGAATCAATTTGTTTTTTATACATATGAGAAACTTCTTTATTTCTGCATATATAACGCAAATATTCTGAGGTACGCTCGATTCCTTTCTTTGTATCATAAGTTTTTGAGCCATTATGTGCAGCCATTCGATTTCCACAACTGCCACAAAAAACTTTGCCGCTGAGTAAGAATATAGACGAAGATACCCTGGAGTAATCTCTTTTTTGTCCCCTCTTTTTCCCTGAGCGGTCAACCATGATTTTTTGCACTTTATCCCACTCTTCAAGAGAGATTATAGGATCTATCCATTTAACCCTCATTTCAAACCCTTCGGTTGGAATAGGTTTACTTCTACGCTTAGAAGTTGTAAAACCCCACCGATAATACCCACAGTAAATTTTGTTTTGTAAAATACTACAAACTGTATAAGGATAGAATTTCTTATTGTTTTTTGTCCGAGCGTTTTCAAGATTGAGTAAATTTGAAATTTGTGTTGTCGAATAACCTTCGTACAAGTACCAATTAAAAATTTTCCTTACAATATCAATTTCACTAGGTACTTGTTCCATACGTTTGGTATGTTTATTCCATTCGTATCCTGTATAGGTTCCACCGACATATCTACCATCTCCAGCTCTTGCACGAAGGTGTGCTTTTATTCTTTCTCGAAGATTTTCAACCTCAACCTCACCCAAATATCCCTTCATCATATGCATCATTCGATTTAAAGAATCGTCAGGTTTATACGGTAATTCTGCTGGGTCAGAAAAAATTATTTGGCAACCCGCTTGATCAATTAGATAATTTTTGATTAATATCTCATCATGCATATCTCTAACTAGACGAGTTTTTTGCCAACAAACCACAACGTCAAATTCCCCTTGCAGAGCCCGTTTTAATAATTCTTTAAGAACAGGTCTGTCGTCAATATCATTATCATAAGCCGATATTTCCTCGACTAGTACATCGACAACAATGCATCCTTCATCTTCAGCTATTTTCGGCACATTTTGATTTGATAATCAATGCTTTCGGCTTTATGCTTTTCTTCTAGTGAACGTCTAATAAATAGAATTGCTTTTTTATCTAGATTTATCATATCTTTAAAATATTTCTCTCCTTTCAAAAAAGGAGAAATATGATACACTAAAATCGACCAAGATTTTGTGAGGTTCCATGAAGGGGAACCTTTTTCATATTTCTCCCGCATTTGTATTATGCCAAATATTTCAAAAAACATTCCTCGTTTGAGGAATCAAAATCAAATTTTTTGAATAATCTATTCCCCTTAATCCCATAATAGATGTGAAATGTTGAATTGGGTGAAGGGTGTGAATTCCGATGTCATTTGGAAAAAATGTTCGGTATCTTCGGGTAAATAAAGGTCTTACGCTCAAAGAGGTTTCCAAACAGCTAAACGTATCGATTAACTACTTAAGCAACTTAGAGCAAGACAACGCCAAGATAAAACCAGATTTTTTACCAAAGTTGTGCAGTGTGTTACAAGTGGAACTAGATGACCTTTATAAACAAATGGACAAAAACGTATTTAATAACTAAATGGCGTTTGATTTCATCAGTGAAAACTGATTATGTTGATGCTTTAAATCATCAATTTTCATTGAAATATATTTCTTCGTCATTTCTAGCGTAGAATGACCTAGAATTTCTTTAAGGGTAAAAGGGTCACCACCACTTAAGATGTAGTGCTTAGCAAACGTGTGCCTCATGGTATGTGGGGACACACGAACATGTTTTATATTTGCTTTTTTTCCATAGGTTGATAAGATTCTTCTCGCATCGGAATCGGTCAACCTATTTCCACTTACAGTTATGAAAATAGCTGTATTATCTCTATCTTCAAGGATACGGTTTTCCTTTATAAGGTTTTTGATTAAATCAATGGTTTTAGGGGATACAGGAACAGGGCGTCCAAATCGAGTTTTTGCTTTGCTTGCACCGATATAGATAACTCCGTCCTCAAAATCAACACTTTCTTCATTGATGGACAGAAGTTCAGAAATCCTACATCCAGTATCAAGCAATGCAATCATCAAAACATAATCTCTAAAACCAACAAATGTTGATTTGTTTGGTGTTCTTAAAAGCTGTGCCAATTCTTCTTTGGAAAAGGCATTAATTTCACTCTTGTCCGTTTTAAGAAGTGGTACGGCTTCCCAAGGATTTGAAGGAGAAAATCCTTCTTTCACATAAAAGTTAAATTGGGCTTTGAGAGACCTGATACGGATATTTATGGTGACAGGGGACAACCCCTTTACAGGATCAACTTCCGATAAGTGTTGGTGGTTGTCCCATTTATGCTTCTTGTTTTTCATAAACAAGACATAACCACGACAAATTTGTGGTGTTACCTCATCGAGGTAGGTAAGCTTGATATTTGCTCTTTCCAAATAATCTTGGAAGTATTTGAAATGAGTTTTGTGGTCGCTCAGAGTTCTTTCACGAAGTCCTTCTAGGTCTTTAACCATTAAAAATTGGTCAAAAGCATCTTGAAGAGCAATCTGTTGAGAATAAGATATAGTAAAGAAGGTTTCAGTTTAATGGTTTTTTGTGGAATCATGGTGGACCTCCTTCCTGGAACCTATGCTAGCAAGGATTCAAGGCAGAAGCACGCGGGGAGCTTTTCCAATTGGAAAATATGTTTAAATAAATTTTTAATAGGAAATTAGGCTTATTTGTATGAAAAATGAATAAAAATATTTTTAATTGGCTTTATTTAGGGATTGTACTGAAATATAATTCGGTATAAGAGAAAAGGCATCGGAAACAAAATTCCGATGCCTTTATTTTTTACTCTTTTTTATCTCCAAGAATTGATTGAAGGTGGTTAGGTTTTTTTCAAAATAAGTTTTTCGTTCATCATAACAAATGGATAATGAACTTCTCACGAATTTAATAAACTCATCCCTGATATTTTCATCATCAAAGTGCTTGAAATATTTTGAAGGAATTTTATTGAGAGCAGATTTAAGCATACTTTCTTGCCATGATAGTTGAATTCCAGATAAAACAGATATAGTATCCCTGCCAGGTAATTTATCTATGGCAGCAAAATAAGCTTCAATGTTTGATTTGGAGGTATTTGCCCCATTGATGAAGTTTCGAATGTTTTTTCTAATTTTCTCACGGTATTCATTTCTCTCATCGACATCTTCGGGAGCATCTTTGAAATGATCAATTACATGACGAACGAATCTATCCATTTCAGATGCATCTAATTTTTCTAAAAACAACCTTGCTCTTTCTATATACATTAAATCACCGCACAACTGTTTTTACCAGTTATCATCATTTCGATAAAAGTTTAAACTATTAACCGTTCAAATATTTGTTTATTTTCCTTAATCAATTGCTTGGCAACATTGACGCATGCTTTTGTTATTACATTATTAATGATGGTTTTAAAGCGTAGCTCGTCATTTTTCGCGTTATAAACCATGGGTTCGCCCAGTTCGCTGAAATCAATATATACAGTGTTTTCTTCATCAACATGAATCATTTTACCCTTATAGTAAATTGCGTCTCCGATGCGAACACGAATTTCTTCGCTTAATTTATTACAAAGATGTAATGTTCTTACCATTTGTTCTAGAGATTCAAATAATTGATCCTGGATATTCTGCGTTAATTTATTGAATGTATCGTTTATATCCTGAGAAAATTCTTCCATATGATTTGGTTCAATTTTTCTTATCATGTCTTTGAATTCTGTTAAAATGTTTTGTTGGCTCTCATCTAATATATTTCCTTCGATTACGTTAATTATATTTAGAACCTCTTCTTTGGTAGCAGTTATCGCTTCTTCAATTCTAACCTCTAATTTAACCCAAAAAACTTCAGGCACATTTACTCCTCCTCATAATCAATATATTTAATGCTTTGATTGGAACTTTATATATTCCTCTTCTTTAAATGACTAAATATCTATGGAACCAAAAGCTAAAAAAAGATAAACTCTAATTGAATTCATTACATATAATTGGAGGTTATTGTTATGAAGTACACCTTAAAGAAGCCATTCAAACCGACGGCATATGTAGTACAAGGGAAAAATTGTTTTTGGGTAGAGATAGATGCTGAGAGTGAAGAGGATTTAGATAGCTTTCAAATGCATTTATGTCAAAGTAAAGAAAATCCAGATGAATTGTTTATATATGGTTTGAAAAGGGAAGGTGAAAAAGAATTTTCTGAGGAGTTAAATGAGGTTGAAATTCTTGAAGAAGTAACCCATCAACTTGAGAAAGAATTACAACAAAAATTTAAGGTTCAGAGGATACGGATTCTTTTAGATTCTAATATATCGATTCCTAATCCTAAGATAATTAAATAATAAATCAATTGAAAAGGCATAGAGATAACCTATGCCTTTTGAACATTATAATCCATTTAGATTTCAAGCTTTATTATAAAGACAACTGGTTAACTGGACTGAATTGATTGTGCTGTATTTTAATGTCTTCATTATTCATTTGGATGTATTTTCGAACCATGTTCATGGTGCTGTGATCCAATAATCTTTGCAAAGTAAAGGGATCACCGCCATTCAAAATGTAATACTTGGCAAAAGTGTGCCTATATGTATGGGGTGATACTCTTACTCCTTTGATCTTTGCAGCCTCCCCGTAATTCTTTATTCTTGCTCTAATGATGTGTGGTTCAAGTTTATCTCCATAATTCGTTATAAATAGATTATTACATCCGTCTTCAAGGAGTGCACCATTTTCTTTAATGAGTGTATTAATAAGTTTTGCAGTTTTCTTCGACAGGGGTAATATACGAGCGTTATTATTCTTGGCAACGGATGCTGGTACTGTTAATGTTTTTTGTTCGTAATCAAAGTTATCAATAGTCAAATTAAGTGCTTCTTTTACCCTAATTCCTGTATCTAAAAGAAGAATCATTAAAACATAATCCCGATATCCTACAAATGTTCTTTGGTCGGGTTGCTCAAGGAGTTTTTTAGTTTGTTCGGGCGTAAAGGATTCGATGGTATCATCTTCAGTCTTGAGTAGCTTAATTCTTTCACAAGGATTATTTTTAATATGTCCTTCGTCAGTTAAAAATTTAAAAAAACATTTTATGGAACGAAGTCTTACATTAATGGTTACAGGGGATAAACCTTTCTTATTAGCATGTTTTTCAGCTAACCATTCATGATTATCCCAAACACCCTTTTCATTTTTCATGCAGTTGATGTAATTACGAATTACATCAACAGTAATATCATCACCTCGCTTGATTTCGGGAAAAGAATTCGTAAGAAAATCTAAGAAATACTTATAGTGCCGCTGATGATCAGTCAATGTTCTTTCTCTCAACCCTTCTAGTTCTTTAGCCTGCATAAAGGTCTCAAATAGCTCATCCAATGTTTTGGATGCTTGTGGGATTGGTGTTATCTCCTCTTTGTCAAAAAATCGTCTTGTAGCCGTTCTACGACCTTTCGTTTTATGTTCTTTGGACAACAAAAAAACCTCCTTGTTACAGCGGAATAATCCACTATATCCAAGGAGGTACACACTCGGTCTAATTCATCGTACATACACGGCCTATGTAAAAACCAGTTCTCTTATCCATATATTTACAAGGTGTCTTGAACCCTTGATATTACTTGGTTTATGGCGGGAGAAGGTGGGAATCGAACCCACCTGACGCCTCACGGACGTCACACTCGGTTTTGAAGACCGGGAAGGCCACCAGGACCCCATCAACTCCCATAAGGTTGTACGAGAAAAGTTACTTATATAAAGTATCAAATCTTGTGCATGAAATCAAGGGGAAATATATTCAAAAGGGGGGTGGGTTGTGTTTCTTCTATATAAGCAGAAAAATTATCACCAGCGTTATTCAGTTATAAAAGAGTCGATTAGGCTTCGATTGGTAGTTGTTAATTATGAAGCGAATGTAGAGGACACAGTTTCCGTTATATCCCCAAGAAAGACTCAAAGAGAGGTTTTATCGGACATTGATTCCGCTAATGGCTTAAAAACAAGGGCTACGCGTGGTCTTTTTGAAAAATAACGGACTTCTTGTCCGCTTCTACTAAAACCCGAGCGATTTTTACCTATTTAACGGAACCAATGTCCGCACCGCACCTGTTGGATCTTGTTAGAGCGATGGTATGATTCGGTCTCTCCTCGGATCCTTACCATCCTACCATTTTCATCCAACAATTCATCGTGCCGATTAAAATGACTCTGTTTCGCATGTTTTCTGACAAATCGGGAGGATTCGGGGGGATATGGGACGACCTGGGATGATTTATAAGGATGCCCGAGTTAATCTTCCCTCAGAATGGATAATTTATAGATATCACAATATAGCAGGGGATATGAAAATTGTAAAAGGGTGGGATCTCCCGTATAATTCATCGTAGAACAAAATTCATCACAGAATTTTATTAGTGAAGGAAATGATAAGGTTTCCTTGGAAGTAGGTGAATGTGTTGAATCCTCTCTGGCCGGAGAACGAATCTTATATCGAAGAGTACGCACAGGAAATAAAGCAAAGAAAAGAAGGCAGTACGGTGAAGCTGTATTTGTCGGAAGCGAAGCATTATCTAATATGGCTGCAGCAGAAGAAGAAGTCCTTTCATGAGATGACGAAGGAGGATCTGCTGGAATGCCGTGAGGATATGTTGCTGAAGGGTCGGAAGATCACGACGGTTAATAAGTGGATCTCGGTGATGAGTTCGTTCCTGAAGTGGGCGAAGGGAAGAGGCTACTTAACGACGAACTTTGCGGAGCATCTTCGCTTTCTAGAAGAGAAGAAGGACAAGCCTAAATGGCTGTCAATGGAGCAAGAGATGTTGTTGTTAAAGCAAGCCGAGCAGGAGCGTAGTTCGTTGAAGAAAGCCCGGAACGAGGCGTTGATTTATGTGTTGTTGTATGCCGGTTTAAGGGTGGAAGAGGTATCCGATCTTCTTCTCGATTCCATTGACCAAGGGGAGTTGGTGGTGATGGAAGAGGATGTGGAAAAAAGAAGGATTCCGATTGACTTAGGCCTTCAGGTGAAGCTTTTGGATTGGCTGAAGTATCGTTCGCAATCCATGAAGGTGTTTCATCAAGAGAGCTCTTCTTTATTTGTTACCGAACGCTCGGGAAACATGCAGCCGAGATCGATCCAGTTTGTGGTCGAAGGGTACAGCGATAAGCTGGGTTTTACGGTGACATGCCAGATTCTACGGCATACGTTTTGTCGCAGGTTGGTGGAGAAGGGTGTACCGCTGCAGACGATTAAGCAATGGGCAGGGCATAAATCGATTCAAAGTACCCTGCGCTATGTGGAGGAGTAGAGAGTAGATTTTTAGGAGAGGAGTTTGTAACAGATGATTGAGTTTAAAGATATCACGAAAAAGTATGACGACGGAACGGTTGCTTTAAAGGGGATTAATTTGACGATTAATGAAGGGGAGCTTGTCACGTTAATCGGGCCGAGTGGTTGCGGAAAGACGACGACGATGAAGATGATTAATCGCTTGGTCGAGTCGAGCTCGGGTCAGATCCTGGTTAATGGACAAGACATATCGAAGGTCGATCCGGTTTCTTTACGACGAGATATCGGGTATGTGATTCAGCAGATTGGGCTGTTTCCTCATATGACGATCCGCGAGAACGTGGCTTTGGTACCGAAGTTAAAGAAGATGGACAAGAACTTGTACATGAAAAAAGTCGACGAGTTGCTTGACCTGGTAGGATTGGATCCGAGCAAGTTTGGGGATCGTTATCCTGCAGAGTTAAGTGGAGGGCAGCAGCAGAGGGTTGGAGTAATCCGTGCGATGGCTGCAGAGCCGCCGATTATTTTGATGGACGAGCCGTTTAGTGCCCTTGATCCCATTAGTCGTGAGCAACTGCAGGATGAGTTGGTTCGCTTGCAGGAAGAAGTGAAGAAGACGATTGTCTTTGTTTCGCATGATATGGATGAAGCTCTGAAGATTGCCGATCGTATTGTATTGATGAAGGATGGAGAGATCGTGCAGGTCGATACACCGGAGAAGATGCTTCGTCGTCCTAAAAATGATTTTGTTCGCTCCTTTATCGGGGAGGAACGATTGAGTACAGGAACGGACACCTTATTGGTGGAAGATGTGATGATTACCAAGCCGGCAACGGCGTCACAGAAGCGTGGACTCGCTTATGCGGCCAAACTGATGAAACAATCCCGAGTAAACAGCCTTCTTATTACGGATAAGAACCATGTGCTCAAAGGGATCGTGAGCAAAGAGGTAGTTGAGCTCAATTATAAAGAAGAAGAACGTGCGCTAGAAGAGTTGATGAATACGGATTTTCATGCCGTATTGGTTGGTACAAGTGTAACGGAGGCTGTTGAATTGATGAAGGAAAAGGGACTATCACATCTGCCGGTTACGGATCAGGATGGACGACTCGCGGGTCTGATTACGAGTTCGAGCTTGATTGATGCCTTGCTGAAAGTATCTTAACATTCGAGATTTTAGCAACTAGAGTGGGAAGGGTGAAATGATGGATTTTATTTCGGTATTACAACAACGCCAGGATGAAATTATCCAGGCTACAGTAGAACATATTCAATTGTCATTGGTAGCTTTACTCATTGCGATTTTGATTTCGGTTCCGATTGGGATCTTTCTTACAAGAAATCAGAAGTTGGCAAGTCCCGTGATTGGATTTGCTTCCCTTTGTCAGACGATCCCGAGCTTGGCTTTACTTGGATTCATGATTCCGATTATGGGAATTGGTTGGACGCCGGCGATTGTGGCATTAACGATTTATGGCTTGTTGCCGATTCTGCGAAATACGTACACGGGGATTATGAATGTCGAGAAGTCAATGAAAGAAGCGGGAGTCGGTATGGGGATGACGAGCGCGCAGGTGCTATTTAAAGTGGAATTGCCGTTGGCTCTTAATGTGATTATGGCGGGTGTTCGTACAGCTACGGTCATGATTATCGGGGTAGCGACGCTAGCCTCTTTGATTGGAGCAGGTGGACTTGGAGATCTGATCTTCCGTGGGATTGCTATGGTATCTCCGGAATTGATTTTAGCTGGAGCAGTTCCAGCAGCGTTATTAGCTTTAATCTTTGACTTTGTACTGGAACGTACGGAGAGAGCCGTAACCCCTAGAGGATTAAAACGAGTGTAAAACACAACTTAGAGGAGGAACAGAATTATGTTAAATATGAAAAAAGGTTTTGCTTTGTTGATGTCTGGTGTGTTGTCTCTATCTTTAATGGCTTGTGGGAACGATGCGCAAGTAGGAAGTGCTGGATCGAATGGGAAAGTGGTTGTATCCGGTAAGAACTTTTCTGAGCAGGATATTCTCGTTCATGTGATCTCTTCTCTCATTGAGGAGAAGACGGATCTGACAGTAGAGCGTAAGCCGTTCTTGGGAGGGTCTCAATTGGTTCATAGTGCACTGTTAAAAGGGGATGTCGACATCTATCCGGAGTATACGGGTACGGCGTGGATCTCTATTCTGAAGGAAGAGAACGTGAGTGATCCGGAGGAAACGTACAATAAAACGAAAGCTGCGTATGAAGAGCAATTTGGATTGACTTGGTTAGAGCCGCTTGGCTTTAATAACACGTATACATTATCTATGAGAGCGGATCATGCCGAGGAGTTAGGGATCGAGACGATTTCTGACTTAGCGAAACATGCCCCTAATCTAACGATGGGAGCGACCCAAGAGTTCTTAGAGCGTCCAGATGGATATAAAGGACTTCAGGAAGTGTATGAAGGGCTTGTCTTTCAATCGACAAAAGGATTGGACCCAGGACTTACGTATGGAGCGGTAAAAGACGGAGCGGTTGACGTCAATGATGCCTTCTCTACTGATGGAAGAATTCCAGCCTTTAATCTAAAGTCTCTAGAGGATGATAAGAACTTCTTCCCGCCTTACTATGCTGCACCTGTGGTTCGTATGGATACGCTAGAAGCTCACCCGGAGTTGAGAGACGTATTGAATCAGTTGGGAGGAAAGCTTGACGAAACTACGATGGCTGAGCTGAATGCGAAGGTAGACTTAGAAGGTCAGAAGGCTCGAGATGTTGCAGAGAACTGGTTAAAAGAACAAGGATTGATGCAATAGTTTTGGCTGGCCCTATCGAAGATAGGGTCTTTTACTTTTTCTTCAGCTACTCGGACACCAGATCCCTGATATGAACGAAACCTGTCAACCCCCAGCA
>NZ_SDLI01000018.1 GCF_004123195.1 Ammoniphilus sp. CFH 90114 | reverse complement strand
GTGTCCAATCCTGTTAGGGGGCTTTAGAGTTTTTACCACCCGAAGTAGAAATAACAGGAAAATCTCCGCTTATTCTTACTCCCGTAACTTCCTCCCTCTGCCTCCCATATAGATCTTGTAGATATTATGAACAACCTACTCGATGATTGTCAAATATTGTATAATATTAACAGGGAGGTATCCGGTTAAGCGCCCACAATCCCTTTCATCCAGGCTCGACCGGCCAATTCTTTCCTTAAATCATAGGGAAGGATAGTGATCATGATGTTTTGGTCTTATGTAGATGAAGTCGCGGACATGGTTGAACCTTTTCATCCAACAGTCACCCAAGTGCAAGATCTAAAACGATGGTTGGATGAGACGGAAGAAGACGTCGGAATGGTCGTAACGGATAAGCACTCTAATATCATCATGGTGAACAAAGTTTTCATGGAAGTAACGGGTTATCAACCTACTGAAGTTATTGGCAGGAATCCTCGAATGCTTCAATCTGGAAAACATAACGTTGAATTTTATAAGCTCATGTGGAATAGCCTGCTGGAGAAAGGTCGCTGGAATGGTCGGATATGGGACCGTCGTAAGAACAGGGAAATTTATCGCGAATGGCTCAATATCACCGTGATTGAAGATAAACTCGGAGAACCTATGTATTACATTGCTTCTTTTATGATCTCTAAGATACAGGCTAATGGAGCGGGGAACTAAGATTGATCGTGAGACATCATAACGGCCACGGAGTAATGAACTTACTTCGTGGCCCTTAGCTTCATTATACCCAGAATGTAGGGTACCTTCTATTTTCATCTAAGTTATTAAACAAAAGAGCCGCTACGACAATAATGATGGAACCTAACAAAACTGGAGTGAATAAAAAGCCCCAGCTGCTCCCAGCCAAAATCACCACAATAGGATCCGCCCCAGCTGGTGGGTGAGTGGTTCGTGTGACGATCATAGCTCCAATGGCCAACCCTACCCCTAAGGCTAGTACCCATGGCTGATTTCCCCAGAGATGATATAAACCTAAACCTACCGCCGTGGATACAAGATGCCCTCCGATAATATTTCTTGGCTGAGAAAGAGGAGATTCCCATACCGCAAAGGCCAGAACACAACTTGCTCCGAAGGGGGCCATCAAAAGTATAGAGGAAGTAACATTCGTCATATAGACAAGTAAAGCAATCGTTAAGAATCCTCCAACAGAGCTAATTAATAATGTTTTAGGGATCACCTTTAACGGACTTTTTCCCGTCCCTCTCATTTTTGCTATATACGGCTTAAGCTGACCCATGATCATTAAAAAATGACCTCCTCTCCATCTTTCTGCATCATCACTTGATTAGGATCACAGTTCAATCCATAATGGTTCATTGCATTCCTCTCGCCTTCTTCCAACCTCTTGCCAAATTTTAGATTTTAACTTAGTGTAGCATTAACACTAAAATGGGAGAATTTCCATTCTTCTATATAGATATAACCTAATGTTATACCCCAGCGAAAAGGATGAATCCTATGCCGAGACTTCAGCAACTGAAATACTTTATCGCGGTCGTTGAGAATGGCAGTTTGAACCAAGCAGCCAAATCGCTCTTTCTTTCTCAACCTGCACTTACTAAGCAGTTAATGATATTAGAAGGTGAACTTCAATGCCCTTTGTTTATCCGGAAAAAAACAGGAATGGAGTTAACGAGTGGGGGAAGATTCCTCTATGAGAAAGCCTGCACTATCGTTCAACAGGTAGAGCAGCTTAAGGAAGAGCTCCAGATGTTTAATCAGAAGATTCATCTCCGCATAGGCGCCCTCCCTAGCATAGGGACCTACTATTTACCTTTATTTATGGATTGCTTGACATCCCACCGGCCTTATCAATTGGAGATCATTCTCCGTGATACGACGAAAGAACTCATAGAACTAGTCAAACAGGATCTGCTCGATATCGCCTACGTTCAAGACTGTATGAAGCCCGAAGGACTGGAGTGGATTTCTTTATTCCGAGAGCCCTACCTTGCCGTCCTGCCAAAATCGCATCCCCTCGCACAACAAGAGGAGATCAGCTTGCAGGAGCTCGTAGCGCATAGAATGATACTGTATAAAGACCCTTGCGATATCCGCACATCCTTTCGAAAAAGCTGTAATGAAGCGGGCGTCCACCCAACCCAAACGATGGAACTCGAATTCAATGAATCCGTTCTTTCATTTGTAGCCAATGGGCTTGGTATCTCTATTACGCCTAATATGGTGGCTGAGCGTATTACAGACCCTCTTCTTACCACGAGAAAGGTCTCATCCCCATCTTTGGAGCGAACGGTCGACGTTGTCTACCGACAGGATAATCAAGAACATACACAAAAATTCATTCAATTCACCTTAGGGATATAACCTTGAGTTATATCCCTAATACCCGATGTGTATTACCTTGAAATTGATATCGCATGTTATCCTTTCTCTAACTTGAAAGTAGTTGGAGAAAGGAGTTTTTTATGATGCTAATTGGATATCTGTTGATGTGCTTCATTTTTGGAACCACGTACTTGGCTATTAAAATCGGACTCTCGGAGGGGCTGCCTCCACTATATATGGCCTCTTTGCGTTTTTTTATTGCAAGCTTGGTACTAGGCTTGTTTCTTATGTTAATAAAGAAAAGCTCTTACCCTAAAGGGATAAAACTTTATCTCGAAATGGCTTACTTAGGAATCCTAATGACGACGATCCCGTTCGCTGCCTTGTTCTGGGCAGAACAGCATATCTCGTCGGGGATTGCCTCCTTACTCGTTGCCACAGCTCCCTTATTCATTGGCTTGTTAAGTCGGATGGACCGGCTTCAATGGTTAGGTTTCTTCGTGGCGTTAACTGGACTCTATCTCGTACTTTACCAGGATATTTGGTCAGATGTCTCATCAACGGAGAGTCTAATGGCCAAGGGAGCTATTGTACTGTCTGAATTGTTCTTTGCCTATGGCGCCATTCGCTCGAAAAAGCTTCTATCCACAGGTCTTTCTCCGCAATGGTTTAATAGTATACAAATGGGCTTTGCTAGTCTGGCTTTGTTTCTTGCCTCCCTATTGATTGGTGAGCGTCCATTCACCTTCACCCAATGGACGCCCACCTCCATCGCGAGCTTGCTATACTTGGCTATTGTGGCTTCCGTTTTGGCATCAGGAATATACTATTGGCTCATTCATGTCACGAACCCACTATTTCCGTCTACCTGGACTTACGTGGCACCTATTATTGCCCTTTCTGCTGGTTCTCTCTTGATGGGCGAAGCCTATCCTGTCACAAGTCTAGCAGGTACTATTTTTGTTTTGAGTGGAGTCGTAATCATTAATCGAAAAGTATTTCTCTCTCTTCTTCCCAAGAAGAGAAGCGCAGAAACAAAAGGCCATCTTATCTGTTCCGAAGGTGAGCAGCGGGAAGTAGCAGGGAAGATATAATAAAGAGGCTATCCCTTTGAGGAGGTTTTACCGAACCTCTTGGGATAGCCTCTATGCCTATCTAAACCATAATTTTGCAAATGTCATTCGTAAATTCTACCGGATCTTGAATAGGCAATCCTTCAATAAGAAGAGCTTGATTGTATAACAGGTTTGTAAAGAGATTTAATTTTTCTTGATCTTTCTCGAAGGCATCCTTTAAAGACTGGAACACCTCATGGTTCACATTGAGTTCCAATATCTTGTCTGCCTGGATATTTTGATTATTAGGCATAGATTTTAGGATCTTTTCCATCTCAATGGTTACTTCCCCATCTGTTGACAGACAAACAGGATGTGTTTTTAAGCGCTTGGATACTCGAACGTCCTTTACCTTTCCAGATAGCACCTTCTTCATATGATCGAAGAGTTCTTGGTTTTCCTTTTGCTCTGCATCCGTATTGTTTTGGCTATCCTCTGCTTCAATGCCTAGATCGCCACTAGATACCGACTTGAATTCTTTTTCTTTATAAGACATCAACATCTTGATCGCGAACTCATCGATTTCATCCGTAAAGTAAAGGATTTCATATCCCTTGTCCGCAACCAGCTCGGTTTGCGGCATCTTTTCAATACGTTCATTCGTTTCACCAGAGGCATAGTAAATATATTTTTGATCTTCTGGCATTCTTGATACATATTCATCTAGTGTTACCATCTTCTTTTCTTTGGAAGAGTAGAACATGAGTAAATCCTGAAGAACATCCTTATTCGTGCCGTAGTCACTGTATACACCATACTTTAATTGGCGGCCAAAGGACTTATAGAATTGCTCGTACTTCTCGCGATCATTCTTTAATAGGTTCTGCAATTCATTCGTGATCTTCGTCTTAATATTCTTAGCAATGAGTTTCAACTGGCGATCATGCTGAAGGATCTCACGAGAGATATTTAGGGACAGATCTTCCGAGTCCACCATCCCTTTCACGAAGCTGTAATAGTCAGGAAGTAGATCGGCACACTTGTTCATGATCAATACGCCATTAGAATAGAGTTCTAGCCCTTTTTCGAATTCCTTGGAATAATAGTCGAACGGAATACTCTCAGGGATAAATAGAATCGCATTATATCTCACAGCCCCATCCACACTAATGTGGATGTGCTTAAGCGGCTGATCAAATCCGTAATGCTTCTCCGCATAGAAATTCTCGTAATCTTCCTTCGTTAACTCGCTTTTATTCTTTCTCCAGATCGGCACCATGCTGTTGACAATCTGCTCTTCTTTTACTTCTTCGAATTCAGTCTCGCTGCCTTCTTTGAGCTTTCTGGTGGTGATATCCATCTTGATCGGGTAGCGAATAAAGTCGGAGTACTTCTTGATAATCCCTTTTAATCGGTATTCCTCAAGATACTCGTCATAACTTTCCTCTTCGGTATTTTCTTTGATCTTAAGAATAATCTCCGTACCGACCGTATCTTTCTCGCAAGGAACAATCGTATAACCATCCGCACCTTGAGATTCCCACTTATAGGCCTGATCGCTGCCTAGGGCTTTACTCATCACGGTCACCACATCAGCTACCATAAAGGCGGAATAGAAACCAACCCCGAATTGACCAATAATATCATGGCCATCTTTGATCTCATTTTCCTTCTTAAATGCTAAAGAACCGCTCTTCGCGATAATGCCGAGGTTGTTCTCCAACTCTTCCGGTGTCATCCCGATTCCAGTATCTGTGATCCTGAGTGTCCGATTTTCCTTATCAGCTACTACTTTAATGTAATAGCTATCTTGATCGAAGCTAAGGGAATCGTCCGTTAAAGCTTTATAATAGATTTTATCAATCGCGTCACTCGAGTTCGAGATTAATTCTCTCAAAAAGATCTCACGCTGAGAGTAGATGGAGTTAATCATCATTTCTAAAAGTCTTTTGGATTCGGCTTGAAATTGCTTTTTTTCCATAGAAATCTCTCCTTTCCAATTCAAACATTCTTATGTAGGGATGTTAGCACTCAATCACTCCGAGTGCTAACCACTAATTAATTATCACATTTTCTGATTTATTGTCAATATCGATTTCCCAAACAAAGGGAAAAGTGCAAGTCTCCTCTGACTTGCACCTCCCCATATCTTTTAGTGTTTGCCTTCCGTACTGATTTGGAAAGTAACCCCAAACTTATCGGTTACGACTCCGTATCCAGGACTCCAAAACGTTTCTTGAAATGGCATCCCTACTTGACCATCCTGTTGCAGCGCATCAAAGATTTTCTTTGAGTGCTCAACTTCATCAGCCGTAATACAAATCGTGACTTGATTGCCTACTTGATGGGGTTGGCCTGGGAACGTATCCGATAGCATAAGTTCGGTTTCTCCAACCTTTAGCATCGCATGAGCAACACGACCCTTTGCCTCTTCGGGCATAGGGAAATTCGGGTTCGACGGCATCTCCCCGAAAGTCTGAATGCCAAGGACTGTAGCTCCTAAGGCCTTCTGGTAGAATTCGATCGCTTCCTTAGCATTTCCATTCATAACTAGATAAGGATTTAAGCGCACTGTCATGATTTAACAACTCCTAGGACAACATTTGGAAAATCATTCCTAGTATATACCGAAAATCCGTAGAAAAACATCATCCATCATAAATAAAATAAGTTCCCTGAGACATATCCTGGACATAGGATCCCTTATCTTTGCTAAAAACGCTGCAAGAGATCATTTATCGGACATAACGTTCGCTATTTGGGCCAAAACACGTAAAGGCAACCGTATATTAGCAAAATAACGGTAACCACGTCCGTTTTTCCCCAATCCATAGCGGTTTTAACTGCTTTTACGTACCTGATGTCCGCACTTGAATATGAAGAGCCATGCCTTCCACCCTGGTAAAGTAAAGGGTCACAGGTTCTCCGCTCATCCCAATGAAATAAGGGTAGGAAGTTGCTCAGCTATGTTTATCTTCCCATTCTTCCGGGTGATATTGATAGATTTCTAGATTTACAAAAGTATGGTGATGAAAGTGAACCCCTTCGCTTTCTAACGACATCTTCTGAGCTTGGACATGCTCCTCATCCTTCAAGCCAATTTCACCTTTTGCATTGATGACCCGATGCCATGGAAGCTGATGCTTTCGACTCATGGAATGCAGAATTCTAACCACTTGCCTTGCCCCTCTCGGACTGCCTGCAAGCCTGGCAATTTGACCATAAGTCATCACTTTGCCAGAGGGTATAGCTCGAATAATTTCTAACACCTTATCCGTAAACGACATGGCTTCTCTATCTTGGTCGTCCACCTGACATTCCTCCTCCCTTACCGATCAGCGGACAATAGTCCGTTAGAAAATAGAGAAATAGAGGAAGTATCCACCTCCTCTATTTCCCTAGTCACTCTTAACCTACCACTTCATCCAATTCCTCTTCTGCATGGTGTTTCGTCTGACATTCGGGGGAACAATATCCATGATGCTCTTCCTCACAATGAACGTGGGCAATGGTCTTTCTGTTGCACTTAGGGTAAGCACAGTTAATGTAGCGATCCTCGGGTTCCCCGCAATAATGACATTTCCCAATGACCCGATCTTCATCTGTACGGTTGACTGGAACAGAAATCCGCTCGTCAAACACATAAAGCTTTCCATCCCATAATCTTCCCTCTACCTCAGGGTCTTTGCCATAAGTAACGATTCCACCATGAAGCTGAGCTACATCCTTGAATCCTTCATCCATCATCCAACCCGTTAACTTTTCACAACGGACGCCTCCCGTGCAGTAGGTGATGATCTTTTTGTCTTTATATTGACCCAGGTTCTCACGAATCCACTCTGGAAATTCGCGAAACGATTTAACATCCGGACGAATTGCTCCTCGGAAATGCCCGATATCATATTCATAATCGTTACGTCCATCGATAACAATCACATCATCATCTTGAAGAGCTTCATAGAATTCTTTTGGGTCTAGATATTTTCCTGTTTTCTCAAACGGCTTAGGAGCATCCTCTACTCGGAAAGTAACGAGCTCCTCCTTATGTCGAACATGCATCTTCTGAAAAGCAGGTTGATCCACTTCATCGATTTTGAACCATAAATCATTAAAACGAGGGTCCGCATGCATATGGTCCATATATTTTTGTGTTTGTTCGATCGTTCCTGATACGGTCCCGTTAATACCCTCACTGGCAACCAAGATCCGCCCCTTCAATCCAAGCTCATTGCAGAGTTGCAGATGCTCCTGAGCGAATTCATCCGGATTATCGATAGGAACGAATTTATAATAAAGCAATATGCGATAGGGTTTATTCGTTTCCAATTCATTTCCTCCTGAAAAGTTTAGATACTTCTATTCTCCCCAACTTTAACCATTTTAGGCTGAAAACTTAGGAATGGACTGAACTCTCCCACCGAAAATAAATGCAGTTCATGCATGGCTCTAGTACAAGCGGTATAGAATAACTTCCTCTCACCTTCATCATTATATACCTCTTTGGAGGCATTATAAATAAGAACCGCATCAAATTCGACACCTTTAGCCAGATACGAGGGGATGACTACGATTCCAGTCTGAAAAGAGCTCATTTCTTTGTCGATTAGTTGCAGTTGAACTTTTTCATTCAATCGGTCATAAACTTCTCGACATTCTACTGTGGTTTTCCCAATCACAGCAATCGTCCGATACCCCGCTCTTTGAAGGAGTTGAATTTGCTCAAACAATCTTTGCACCAGCTCTTCTCTAGTTGCGACTTGAGTACAGGTTGGGGGGAGCCCCTCCCTATTAAACGGTTCTATTCCTTCTCCATTAAGAAGAAGCTCGCGAGTAAACTCTACAATGGCACGAGTAGATCGATACGTCCTCCGAAGAACGACCTGTTCTGTCTGTTCCTCCGGAAATAACGAATACAACGAAGCAAGAGCATCCTGATTTTGCGAGTGTGTATAGATGGCTTGATTCCAATCTCCAAGCACAGTCATTTTACTATGCGGGAATAACTTTCGAATAAAGGCAAATTGAAAGGCGGAATAGTCCTGCGCCTCATCAATAAATACATGACGAATGGATGGATTGGTTTGAAAACCCTCTATTCGTTCCTTCAAATATAAGTAAGGGGTTGCGTCCTCTTGCCTAAGGACATTCTTCTCCAGCATCTCCACTGTATGCTTACATATCTCGACCCAAGTGACAGGTAACTCCAAATCAGGTGCTGCTTGCCTAAGCATAGCCTGATCCATAAATAACTGGTGGTACATCGCAGTGATATCAATGAAATTTAATCGACGGATCAACGTATAGATAGGCTTAAAATGTTTTTCAACGATCCGTTTTGCTAACAATTCTTGTTCCCTGTCAAAGTCGTCAAATCGATCTTCCATTGATTTTTCTTGTTTCTTTAACTCCTTGTAAGCCCATTGGTAAGCCTCCTGCCCCAGAAGCTGCATCTCGTCTTCTACCCACGATTTCTCTCTTTCGCTCCTCTCTTTCACTTTCAACTCTTTTTCGATCCATTCGGTAAGCTGAGTTAGTCGATTAGGGATTGAGACAGAGGAATCTAAGCTATAAAATTGCTCCTTTAGCCTCTCAGCCGACAGAAGAACCTCATCATGAAAGAGAATATCCTTAAATATCAACCCTTCTTGTTCAAGGAAAGAGACGTATTGATTTAACAGCTGTAAAAACTGAGTAGAGGCCTTAAATTGAATTCCTTGAATTCTAGCAGCATACCCCTCCTCAGTTTTTGAGGTCAGGACATACTCCATTTGTGTTAAAGGATCCTCGAGCTCAAACGCCTCCCCAAGGCGATGTTCAAGATAGTCTTGGAACGTGGTCTGCTGCATATTCTCCTCCCCAAGCTCCGGCAGCACGGTTGACACATAGCTGTTGAATAAACGGTTTGGGGAAAACAAGACGATTTGGTCTGAAGAAAGCTTTCCGCGATACCTGTAAAGCAAGTAAGCTACTCGCTGTAGAGCTGCTGACGTTTTGCCACTTCCAGCCGCGCCTTGAACCACTAATAGACGGCTTCTTTCATTGCGAATTACTTCATTTTGCTCGCGTTGTATGGTTGCTACGATACTTTTCATTTGAGCGTCAGCTTGTTGCTTCCCTAGAACTTCCTGCAGGAGTTCATCTCCGATGGTCACCCCTGTATCGAACAAACTGATGAGTGAACCGTTACGGATAATATATTGTCTCTTGCCTTTCATTGTCCCGTGGATTATTCCCCCTGGCGTATCATAACTGACAGGTCCAGGCAGAAAATCATAATACAGACTTGAAATCGGCGCACGCCAATCATAGACGAGAAATTCCAAGTCATCCTCATCCATAAAGGAGGCTACCCCAATATATACTTGTTCTGCACCTTCAACACCCTCTTCTTGAACCTCAACCCTCCCGAAGTAGGGACTTTGTTGCAATCGCAGTAGGGTTTTTAACTGTTTTTCAGACTGGAGGTGACGCCGTTCTTTTTCCGATAGCCCTTCCGCGTGCTGTTTTAAACTAGCTAGTGTCTCCGCCATTTCATGTGAATCATCAAAGTTAATCGTTATATCGTCCCAAAAGCATTTACGAGATTCAATAACCTGCCCTCTTTCTGCTTGAACCTCTTGCTCTACACGTTTGATCCTTGTCTCGAGCTCCTTTTTGACCCGCTCTAGTCGCTCTTGCTCTTCTTTCTTTACTGCCTCCATCAAAGTCACACCCACCTCATTCGTGTTATTGTGCGGGATACAATTCTTCGAGATACACGCTCACCAAAGAAAAGCTCCCAGGTGCAGTTCCTAGCATCTTCTCATAAATTTCACTAACCGCCTTTACTTTCTCATTAAACTGCTCCTTCGAGCAGGCAAATAAGCTGGGGTCAAGCATGAAGTGAAGACCAACCAGTAAAAACTCGGTGATCTGCTGAGGATATAGGGTATGGAACTGACCTTCTCTTACACCTTGTTCAACGATGCTCGTTAAGATCGGGACATAGTCTTTAATCATCTGGACCTTCATTTTTTGATGAAACACGGAGTGGCCTTCCTGATGGAGATGATTCATCAATCCATCCCGGTAAGCCTGAGTCGCTTTTGCTGAGAAGGCCTCTGTGACTTGCAATAATTTCTCAACTGCAGCTACTCCCTCTTTCCTTTCAATTTCTCGCAATACAGGAATGCTCTCTTGAATCACCATCTGAATGACAGCATCCGCAATTTCTTCCTTGGAATTGAAATAATGATAAAAGGTCCCCTTGGCTACTCCAATATCTTGAATAATGTCGTTTACCGCCGTTTTCTCATAGCCCTTTACCGAAAACAAATTCGCTGCAGCCTGAATAATCTCTAATCTTCGCTCTTCTGGACGCTTCACTGTTCTAGCCAAATCATTCCCTCCCATCTTTTTCCTTTTATTATCATACAATACCGACCGACGGTCAGTCAATTATTCAAAAAAAGTATTTCTCCTTTCTCCCGAATCATGCAAAAAAAGCCCCAGTCAGACCTGTTGGACTGTTGAGACTTTTTCGTTTTCTTGCTACCTTATTTATACTCAGCGTTTCATCGGTACCTTGCCATAGGTCAAGATTCTCCACAACCACTCCATCGGCCCATAGGAATAGGACTTCAACCATAGATAACTAAAATGGATCTGAACATAGAAGATGCAGACGGTTAATAGAAGGCCCTCAGCAAGGGATAACTGATTGTAAAGATTAAACGTAAATACAAGCAGTAAAGTAAGAATCGTTTGTCCAAGATAATTACTTAAAGCCATCTGTCCCACATAACCTAGTGGAAGTAGACGATTCAAGATTTTCTTCTTAGAAGACAAGATGGCTATTGAGGAAATATAAAATAGACTCATCGTTATCCCACTCACATTGACGAAAAAGACCCGACTAACGTTTTTTCCTGCTCCTATCGTAATCCATTCCAATTGAATCGACAGTAAAACAATAATGAGAGGCAGACTTACGAGGCCGCTTCCCCACAACACCCACTTAAATGGGTTGATCTGTTCGTCAATCTTTTGAAACAGCTTTTTCTTCCCCGCATATAACCCAAGTAGAAACAAAGGAAATATAGCAAGCACTTGAGAAATTAAGTTCCCTAGAATGAGAGGAACCTCGTCAGCTAATCGATACGCAAACCACTGTTGAATACTGCCACTTTGATACGCAATTAAGGCTAAATCGATTTTTTCTGCTCCGATAAGTTGTCTAGTTTGAACATACTGCTGATAGAAGGAGGTCGGCCAAAACACCTCCATAGCAAATAACCCATAAAGCGCCGCAAGGAATAAGAAAGACCATATCAGTACAGTTATCGGCCTTCTTCTATAAAACAGAAATAGAAGCAAACCTCCTATCGCATAAATATGTAAGATATCGCCTGACCATAGAAACACTAAATGAAACAACCCAAACCCCAACATCGCTAACATCCTTCGAGAAAATAGCAGATATACATTCTCACCTTTACTGGCTGCGCGCTCCATCAATAAATAAAATCCTAGGCCAAACAAAAAGGAGAAAATAGGATAGAACTTCCCTTGAACGAATAGGTCGAAAAAAAGGCGAAGATACTTGTCTACCCCTTCATATGCATATTGGATCATGTAATAATCCTGTAAGATCGTGGGAGAATGGAATGCCGGCATATTGACGATGAGTATACCGAACAGGGCAAATCCTCTAAGAATATCAAGGCTAATAATACGATCATTCTGAACTACCGGTTTTGACTTCAAGAAGGTTCTCCTTTCACTTTGTCTTTTCATTTTAGATTACTTGTGCTAGCCTTAAATGGTCATAATTTCCCAATCGGATAAGGAGGAAATGATCAATCATGGTTAGACCCATGGGCGTTGCCATCATTGGCTATTTTTACATTTTCGGTGCTATGGTTATGCTCTACACCTCCATCTTTTATCATTCAGATGCAGATACTATCGGTGTCGCAGCAAGATTTGGACTACTACAAGAAGTGGAACGTCCTACTCGCATGATTGTAGCTATTGTATCTTTCATTATTGCATTCGGATATATGCAAATGAAAAGATGGGGATATGGGTTGATGCTTGCCTATTCGGTCATCTTTGCAGGCATTAGCCTATCACTTACATTAACCTACAATCAGCAGCCTTATATCGGAAATTTGGTTTGGTCGACTATTGTGATTATCTACACCCTACTTGTATACAGATCATTTTTCCCTGCAAAGGCTACTGGATCTCACAAAAAAGTTTAGTACAAAAAGGAGGGATTCACAATGTAGGTTCCCTCCTATACTCTTAAAACTAGGATAGGATAATAGTTTTACTTTCCAAAAATTGTATCCTTTCAACAAGAACAACTAAGACTCCAGACCCTCTCCCCCCCTCTCTAGAACTAGGACAAAAACCCCGTTTTTTCAACAAATAAACCGAAAACCACCAAAAGCTTATGAAGTATTACAGGTGTTTAGATCATTCTTTACACTAATTTAAGTCCAATGAACCAGGACGAAGAGCACTAGATTCTTTACCAAAATTGGTAGATAATTCTATTTGTATGCGTTTACATACCAATTTATCTAGGAGGCTACTATGAAAAAGTACTTAAGAACCTTATCTCTCTCATTATTAGCAAGTAGTTTATTGTTTTCTGCCACCCCAATATTCGCCCAAAAGCTGGACAACCCTTCCATCCATGCTTTTGACAATAAAGTCATTAAGAAGATTGATGTTGAGAATATCTACGGAAATGTCGCTTATTTTGCTAATTCCATTGGAGCCCGTGTAGCTGGAACTGAAAATGAAAAGAAAACTGTTGATTATATCGCTGCACAGTTTAAGCAATTTGGATATGATCAAGTAGAAATTCAACCATTTGAGTTTATCCAGGGATATAAAGCACCAACTAAAACAACCTTCACTGTAGATGGACAAGCCTTTGATGTGGGTGCTTTTGGTTATAGTTCCAATACACAAGGTGATATAACAGGCGAGCTAGTTTACATTGGATTAGGGAAGCTTGAGGATGTAGAGGGCAAAGACCTAACGGGAAAAATCGCTCTAATTAAAAGAGGCGATATTGCTTTCACAGAAAAAGTAAAAAATGCTAAGGAGGCTGGTGCGGTTGGCGTTGTCATTTTCAATAATACTTCAGCCCCTTTCAATAGCAGTCTAGGTGCAAGTGAAACGAATCTACCAACCGTTTCTATGTCAGGCACACTCGGTGAAGAATTAGTAAACATCCTAGAAAATGGTAGTCTATCAGCTACACTAACCATTGAAGGGGCAGAAATCATGAAAGGAACTTCCCATAACGTTATTGCCACGAAGAAGCCTCATCCCAAGCATGATACTGGACAAGTCATTATCCTTGGAGCTCATCATGATTCGGTAGCTGTCGGTACAGGAGCTAGCGATAATGCTTCTGGTACGGCTGTATTATTGGAAGCGGCCAGAGTGTTGGCTAACACCCAAACTGACACTGAAATTCGTTTTATCACTTTTGGAGCGGAAGAAAGAGGACTACTAGGATCTAGATTCTATGCTCAAAACATGTCTGATGAGGATATCGAACGAACAGTAGGTATGTTTAATATGGATATGGTCGGAAGCAAGAATTCAGGTGAGAAACTAGTTATGTTTACTTATGATGGAAAGGAAAATACGGTAACGACACTAGGCAATTCAGCTGGATCTCGCTTACATGAGCCTGTTCCGTTTAATCAAGTGGGTCGCAGCGATCATCAGCCTTTCACTGAAGTAGGTATTGATGCGGCTGTATTCTCGTATGCCCCCTTAGAACCCGAATACCATTCTCCAGGCGATGTCCTTGAACTAATTAGCAAAGATAAACTGTTAATGACAGCTGAGGTGATTATTGCATCCATCTACCATGCCGCTCGCCCGGATACCCCAGCTCTGCAAAGGGCAAAGGTAGCACCCGTTTTAATCCCTGCGGAAAAAGATGAGGACGTGAAATTGTAATATTCGTGAAGAGGGGCCTCAAGTGAGGCTCCCCTTTTTATTCTTCAGCAAAACTTAATTACTGGTTACCATTCCTTGTTCTTAGATCAGCTTGCGTTCGATTCTGCCCCATCGGCCCCGTAACAAACGCTCCCTGATACTCATATACGTCTTCTTGGGCCCGATTCGTTTGAGTCTGCCCATGTCGGACATTGTTGGTAGTTCCGTATGGACCTGCCCCCTGGATTTTTTGATTGTCTCCCACAATCCCAGTACTGCCTCTGTTCCCCTGATTAAAATTCTGGTACTGATCCACTCCAACCCCATGCGTCCCAACTTGGTTCATCTGGTTGGTTTGAGCTCCCCTGTCGTTATTCGCTCCACATCCAATAAGAGAGAGGGTTAAACCGATTATAGAAAGAACGCGAAATGAATGTCTCATAAACTAACCTCCTTTTACCTTAGGATGACAAAAAGATAAACAATTTACTCGCGGCTTTGTACCTATCACGTCACTAATTCAGAGCACTCCCCATACTAGATTCCTACATCATTAATGTATATAATCAGTTCATATAGATGGTAGAAAGTTTATTATTAAAAGAGGTTGTATACATGGGAGATATAATACCTTTTCCAATACAAGAGAAGCTACATTGGAATGGGCGATATTTAACGTATCAAGAACTGCGATACGTTCGTGAATACTTACTTTCCGTATCAAGGCGAATTAGAATTAAACGGTTAAGTTTTTCAGGGATTGATTTCCGGGGTAATGATGTGAAAGTAATCATTGATCAACTTTATGAGAAAAAAATCATTGGTCCTGAAGAAAGAAACCGCATCTATAACAAAATAAATGTCTGAAGAACACCCATGCAAAATAAAAAGGTCTTCCTAGAGGAAGGCCTTTTTATTCTCCAAACGCAAACATCATTTCCATCTCACAAACCAGTTCTCCATCTACAGTAGCTATAGCTCTCCTTTACTAATTTTCTGATAGGTTTCTTCATTACAAACGATAAATAGCTTAGCTCTTTCAGGAATCGCCTCATCTAGGCGGCGATTAATGTCTAATTGGTTTCGGTCCGCAAGTAAGGTAGCTCCTTGTTCGATTAGATCTAAGAATGCATCTCGGTACGTCCTCCAATGTGGTTGAGTATGAATCTCATAGATGTTATCCCCATACTGTTTACTAGTGAGCTGTCGGAACAGCTCGCTTGACCCCTTATGAAGAGATGCTTGAGCCACTAATCGAGAAACAGCTTCATTAGATAATATAAATTCATCCACATTGGCATGACGAAACTTCGAGATATGGCTTTCCATCATAATTTCTACAATGGTGTAGATTTCTTTGCCAGATTCCTTGGAAATAGATTCAACCGCAGACGCAATAAGAAGGGTCTTCCCATCAGAAAATACAGCATCAGCCATGTGATCATCCGCAAAGATAGAGACACTAACGGACTCAAGGATATTAGCTTTTAATAAAGTCTCTTCTTCTGATGGATCCCCTTCAATATAATGGACGTTACCTAAGGGAATGGGGTTATGCTCATATGTACCAATGAAAACAAAAGATGCCTCTTTTTGAACTTCGGCTACCTCCTGAATCGCTTTCTTCACCTTCACTAAATTCCCTATAAATATATAATGTTTGCTCCCCGTAAATTTCAATTTCCCGCTCTCCTTTAAACGTTGGAATGTGCTTAAGGAATCTATAACCTTTCCGATCAGTACACCCACTAAGCCAATACCAAAAATATAGAGAAAAATCATGGTATACAGTTTTCCTAATGAGGTCTGGGGTGAAACATCTCCGTACCCTACTGTTACTACTGTCGTCATCACCCACCATATCGCTTCAAAAATGGTGGGAAAGGTATCCGGTTCCAAAGTACGGATAACCACCGAGCTAATTAGAATGAGTAGGGTACACAATAACAACACCGTACCAAATCCCATACGAATTAACCGAGACCAAATACGCGCAAAAATGTACATAATTTCCTTCCTTCCCCGTCCAAACAGGTGATTTTTAGCCATTGAACGAAGCTTGAGTCCGCAGCCACTTACTCATCACGTTACTACTCCATCATAATGATAAAGTTGATGAAACTTCAACCTTTTTTACCAATTATTATAAAATAATTGTCATCTGATTCCCCTTTGAATTATAATAACAATGAACTTTAATATTTCTGCGATGATAAAGAAGAGTAGACATGATGGACACTTCAGAGAGCTGATGGTTGGTGCGAATCAGTGTGAAAGTGATGTTGAATGGGCTTTTGAGCAACCAGACCGAAAAATCACAGAGTAGGTCTTGGCGGATGTCTCACCGTTACAAGAGACAGGGTATCGAAACTTATTGTCGTTTCCGTACCTTGCATAAGTGCGTTTGCTTTGTTTAGCAGACGAATGAAGGTGGCACCACGGCTTTCCGTCCTTTGATATAGGGATGGAAGGCCTTTTTTTGTGATCTAAGAGGAGGGATACATCATGGAAGATGGCTGGTGGATGAATTCTATACGTCAATGGATAAGGAAAACCAAAAAATGGAGGGATTTTGATGGCTAGAGAAATTTTAACTTCAGGAATAAGACCCACGGGGGAACTGCATTTAGGCAACTACTATGGCGCGATGAAAAATATCCTTGAATTGCAGAATAAATATCAAGCTTATTTTTTTATCGTTGATATCCATTCTCTCACTACCCATCCGAAGCCGGATAGCTTGATGAGAAATGTGTTAGAAATTGCAAAGGATTACTTGGCCGCAGGGCTTGACCCCGAGCAATCTACCTTTTACACGCAATCCTCTATTGCAGAGGAAATATGTGAATTGCATACCTATTTAAGTATGGTCATGCCGTTAGGTGACTTGTTGCGTTGCCCAACCTTTAAAGAAAAGGCGAAGAAGCACCCTGATAATGTCAACTATGGATTAGTAGGTTATCCCGTATTAATGGCTGCCGATATTCTCATCCACAAAGGTAAACTGGTTCCAGTGGGTGAGGATCAACTTGTTCACTTGGAGATGGCTAGAACCATCGTCCGTAAGTTCAATCAGCTCTACGGTGAAATATTCCCTGAACCAAGACCTATTATAGAAAACGCTGTGCGTATTCCTTCTCTTTCTGGAAAGGGGAAAATGAGTAAGTCAGATCTAGCAAACAGTTATATCAGCATGAAAGACAGCAAGGAAATCATTCACGAAAAGGTAAGAAAAGCTTACTCTGACCCGACTCGAGTCTACAAACATCAAGCAGGCAATCCCTCGAAAGAAGGGTGTAATGTTTATCATCTTCATACTTATTTTACAGACCAAGAAACACTAAATGAAATTCAAGTAAATTGTCAGGGAGCTGCTATAGGGTGTATTCAATGTAAATCGCTTTTAAGTAACTCCATTCAAACCCTTATTGAACCCTTTAGAGACAAACGTGAAAAGTTGACAGATGATTATATCTATGATGTCTTAGCACTAGGGCGCCGAAAAGCAAAAGAATCATCACAAAAAGTAATTGCTGAAGTAAGAAAAGCCATCGGGTTGAGAATGTTTTAATAAAACTGAGGGGAAGATCCTTTAAGAATCTTCCCTCTCCCTGTTCCCTTCCTGCTCCCCTTCACAGCACTTTTCCTCATTTTTTACTTCTTCAAATTTAATATCACAGCAAGAACTCGATTTTTTACTAAACAAAATTTGAAATAGACTCATAATAAAATCCTCCTCTAGGATTAAATAATATAGAACAAAAATCCGGATAATGTAGACATCAAGAACACTGAACCGACGAAAGCAGCGACTAACTTCTTTTTAAATATGCTGTTGAGTAGGGTGAGTTCCGGCAAGCTAGCCCCAGCCGAACTAATCATTAAAGCCATTACTGGTCCTAGAGCCATCCCTTTAGCAATCATAATCTGAGATATTGGAATCATTGTCGATAGTCTTATATAAAGAGGGATGCCAATCACTGCAGCTATTGGCACTAGCCACCATTTATCACCGCCCATATAAGAAGTTATCCATTCGGTAGGGACAGCTCCATGAATGATGGCTCCAATAGCTGCTCCCGCGATAAGATAAGGGTACACGGTCTTCATAAGTCCCCATGTTTCGGCAAAGGCCAAACTGATATTGAATTTTTTTACGCCTGGCTCATACCCTTTCATAATCACTTGCTTGACTTGGGACTCAAATCCTAATTTCTCCAGTGAGAAACCAATGATAATCGATAAAACGGAGGTAATAAGCGTATATGCTATCGCTACTTTAACCCCAAGGATAGCTGTCATTAGTGTCAGGATTGTAGGATCAAGAACAGGTGAAGCAAAAAGAAATACCATAACAATTCCAAAGCGCACCTTCTTGTTCAGCAAATTAACTACAACAGGGATCGTTGAGCAGGAGCAAAATGGAGTAACAAAAGCAAATCCTAAAGCAATAAATGCACTTGCTAATGGATGATTCCTCCCCATCCATCTCTCCATCTTTTCGTAAGAAACTAGGCCTTGCAGGAGACTAATAAGAAATGAAATACCTATAAACAGAACAGTCAATTCTAAGGCAATATAGAGAAAGCTTTCAAAAACTTCCGTCCACACACAACCTCCCTCCTTTCTTAACAACCAACCTCACAGCAATCCGAATTTTTCTTCACAAAACTAAATCCATTAATCCAATTTGCTATTCTTACACCAACCTTCACCTTCTTTCTCATATAGAAAGACTGTTGTAGTTCTTTTACCTTTTCTTCTGCCATTTTCTCCATGATATAGAAATTCCCCATCTTCTCCACCCCTTATTTGCATTTTGCAAGTATTAGTTTTTATTAAGCAATTATCATCTTGCTCACTTTGTTGCTTCTCATTTTTACCAATTTTTCTTTCTGATATATTTATATCACCATAACTTGCATTTTACAAGTATTTTTTTAAAAATAAAAGACGGTTGATCCCTGAGGTTAATTTTTCTTGCAGTACACCTCCATTTCCTTTATCATCAAACATGACATGCTATTTTAAGGGGTATATTTATGGACTATCGCGACTATAGTTTGGACAAGTCCCTTGGTCATAAATTGGCCAAATCCTCCCGATTACTAACTAACCGGTTGAATCAGAGGTTTAGGGAGAATAACCTTTCAATCACCGTTGAGCAATGGGTGATCATGGTGCATTTGTGGGAGAATGACGGCCTTACCCAGAATGACCTCTCAAGTCTGACGGGCAAGGACCAACCGAGTGTATCTCGTCTCATCGATAATATGATAAAAAGAGATTTAGTAAAGCGACTCCCTCACCCAACAGACAGACGAACGAATTTAATTTATCTAACTCCATATGGAAAAGAGATTCAGAAGGCTCTTATTGCTCAAGTCATGACGGCTCTAGCCGAAGCCTCCCATGGCATAGATCCTAAAGAAATGGAAATCTGCTTTTCTGTACTGGATCGTGTCATTGTGAATCTTAGTGAATAAAAAAGAGGGTAATCCATGCGACAGTTTGGCGTCGTTTGAAGTTACCCTCTTTGTTTTTAGTTCAAGTAAATCGTTTGTGTTTCTGAGTCCCAGCCTACATTAGCCCCTAGAGCTTCTGCAATCACTCGCAAAGGCAAGAATACTCTACCTCCACGGTTGATCGCTGGGCTATCATTCTGTACGTATACGCCTCCTATATTGATAACGTAACTGCCAACAGGAATAGAGATGGCTTTACCATCCTTGAGAATGGTTACGACTTGTCCCTTCGGATCCCAGCCTACAACAGCCCCGAAAGCTTCCGCGACAGCACGTACAGGAACGAGTGTTCTTCCATTACGATCAATGAATGGAGCTTCATCTAGAGCCTTTTCTTCCCCATTTACGGTATAGCTGGTAGAACCAATGGTGAATATCGCTGATTTCATGATATTTCCATTTGCGGGGATTATTACGTTTGCAGCCGCTATTCTTGCCACATGTTCAACTCCCGTTGTCTGAACCATGGACCCAGATAGGCTTACCATTAAACCACCTTCCGGAACCGTGCGGTCTACGGTCACTTTAACGCCCTTAAGAGTTAGGGTTGATGAAACCGTACTTGATGATTTCACTGGTATTTGAATATACCAGCGACCTTCTTGATCTTTTTCCGTGATCGCACGATTCGATTCTACAACCAGATCTCCATCCACTTGGATTTGCGAAGCATCAGGCGTGTTCGGTCTAATTCCCGTTTCAAAAGTAAAACGAATAAAGGAATCTGAGCTAGCATCAATAGCTCCAGCCACCGATTCTTTTACTACAAGATCACCAATCGTTTGGTTTTGCACCCCACCTTGGACTGGTTTTAGAAAGGAGCCCGGCACCTCCATGGAAACAGGCGCAATCACCCTTGCAATGACCCCTGCATCTCCTGATACACCAGCTGTCCCATCCAGGACAGCCCGGATCTCAGTCGGACTTACGTCAGCAGCGATATCCAGCAACCCTTTGTTAAGCACCAATTTGGCACCTTTTGCACCATTCGAAGTGGTTTTGATCGTTGCACTGATGGTATCTCCAGAACTTCCCAACAATTCCCACTCACCAAACTCAAGGCCTTGCAGGTCAGATAAAGATGCGTTAACTTGAGGAGGCTGTATTAGTTTGCTCTGATGATCTACCGCCCACTTCACTCCTCCCGTTAATTCAATTCGGATGGATCCCCCGGAACGCAAGGACCCCGGTGCCTGCTCTTCAACAACCAGCTGACCCATTTCTGTATACATAGGATCCCTTGAGCCTGATCTCCCAGCAAGCACATCTTTTGGATTTTCGGTTTTTGCGATAACTCGATACGGCGCATATTTGCCTATGACAAGAGAAGTACTATTCGTTTTACTTGATCCACTCACTGTCATTACAATGTCACCGAACTTCACAACGGAGGAATCCTGTACTCCGATCTCAGCATGATGGATTGTAAAATAGCTAGCCGATTTGGTAGATGTTGGTACATATATTTCTAATTCTCGTGTATCTGATGAACGCCTAGCCGTTATTTCTCCTACTACTCCACTATCCCCATCCACAAAGCTTACTGGATAATTCGTTTCTGTCCATTCAAACCCAAAAGGCAAACGAAGCTTCAAACTAGAGCTTCCTGCCATTAATGCTCCAGGGATATCTTCTTTGAATCGAATCGTATCTAACGTCCCGGTACCGCCTTCTGGAATCGTTTTTAGGGAATCAACTGACACATCGATTAATCCAGTCCCTCTGTTCGCTACGATTACCTGTTGGTCGTTAAAGGCACTTCCCGCTTTACCTTCTATTACCGCTTGAATAGCCGAATCCGCATTCCCCGGAACGTATACACTTCCTAGACTCATTTTTAAAGTCGTATCTACGTCCGTCCCTGCTCCTTCTGCCTTCGCCACATTTTTCACAATCACTTTGAGCTCGTTGTGGTTCGTTTGATACACAGAAAGATGCTGAGCTGCCCCATCATTCCATGGATCATTTAAACCACCAACTACTTCAATTAACGGTTTGACTGAGCCATCAGGCTTTGTAACCATAGCACCTGAGATATCGGTCATTCCATCTGCTGCTGCTGGAATATTGAATTTAAAATCGGCTGGTAATCTTAAAAAGAAGAAGTCATCATTGTTTAAATCTGAAATTGGAACTTTTAGTTTAATATCGCCTAAGTCCTTATAATCTGTATTCGTAACACTAGCATTAATCGCTTGCACTCCAACTACGCTAAATGCGGTTGCCGCTTGTCCCATGCTTGGCCAAGCCAGACTAGCTAACAGTGCCGCTATAGAAAGGACGGAAACAAATTGATTACATTTTCTCATCCTATTTTTCCTCCATCTATATGAATCTTGAGAAAGTCTAGGATAATTTATCATAATTCCATAGCATATTCATTAGTGAAAGCCTGCCAAGCCTTCCAAGAAAAAGCACATAAAAAAGAAGACGAGCATCATAGCTGTCTTCTTTATAGAATAGGTGATCAAGTAAAACTGCGAATCATAATTTCCTCAACAGGAAATCGAGGCGTTTGGTGAGCAGGGGCTTCTGCATATCCGATGGGTATCATCATGTTAATTGTATAACGATCTGGGATACGAAGTTCTTGACGTAATGCATCAGCATTAAAACCACCCATAGGTACAGAATCCAAGCCATAGGATTTAGCAGCCAACATGAGCTGCATGGCCGCCAGAGAAGCATTTCGTATGGCCTCAAATAATCCAAAGTTATGCACATTATGATAAGCCCCGTTAATATTCTCTACCAATTTTTGTCTAGCTTCATTTGTCATGTATCCAACCTTAACCGCATCTTCATATATTCTGTCGGCATTCTCATTTGCTTGAATATCGCCAAGTACAATAATGAGCGCCGAGCAATCACTTACTTGCTGCTGACCATATGCTATCGGTAACAATTTGTCTTTTATGTCTTGATCTTCAATAATCAGAAACTTCCAATGTTGCAAGTTCCATGAGGAGGGTGCACTCCCAGCTAATTCAATAATATCCTTTAAAATTTCCGGAGGGATTTTCTCTCCACGTTTATATTTTCTTACACTACTCCGTTCTTTCATGACTTTATGGATCTCTCTCTCCGCTGCAGATATACTCATTCTACTTCCCTCCCTGTTTGATAAGATAGTACTTTACTATTTTGCTCGAGTAAGCTTAGATCAGGTATGTAAATGTCTGACAGCTTGACAGCAGGATGTTTCACAGATTTGAATTTTTCAATATTTTCCCTTATAATGTTTTTGTACCTTAACTGTTGTTATAGCAATAATTGGAGTGATTCAGTTGAGATTATCCTTGAATGACTATATCAGTATTTTCATTCATCAAACAGACCTAACCCTGACGAATCATGTAAAGGGAAAATTAGCTCCCTTTAATCTTGCCCCTGAGCAGAATCTGATCCTCATGCTACTCTGGGAGAAAGACGGAATGAATCAACAAGAACTTGCGGATAAACTTCAAAAAGATAAAACAAATATTGCTCGCATGGTTCTTAACCTTGAACAAAAGGGATTTATCCGACGAATCAGCGGGGAACATGATCGGCGTTCATTAAGGGTTTTTCTGACAGAGGAAGGAAAGGAACTTGGCGATCATATCATACCAATTGCTGAAGCATTCAATTCACAGGTATGCAAGGGAATTTCAAAGGAAGAGCTTCAAGAAGTTAGGAGAATCCTTTCTAAGATGTGTGCTAATATCCAGTAAGGATCCTACCTTGCATTTCTTCGTCAAATGGTTGCTATAGCAACGTAAATTTTAAAATAGGGGTGGAAGTATGTACGATATCGCTATTATTGGTGCGGGGCCAGCGGGGGCCAGTGCAGCTTTGTTTGCGGCAAAAGCAGGGAAAAAGACATTAGTTCTTGATCATGACAAAAGTATGACCAAGAGAGCATGGGTAGAAAATCACTATGGAGTTATGGAGATTACCGGACCAGACCTAGTGGAGATCGGAAAAGAACAAGCAAAGAAGTTCGGCGCAGAAATCGTAACAGATACCGTCCAAAACATTACGAAGGCGGACAATGGATTTAAGATCGAGACGGACAATGAAACTTTTGAAGCAGATCACATCATTTTCGCAACAGGAGTTGCTGTGGAATTAGCCGAGAAAGTAGGAATAAAGACAAAAGAAGGTACAGAGCCGCGTATCAAGACCGTTCTTGATGTCGATGCCAAAGGCCAAACCTCCGTCTCAGGCATCTGGGGAGCAGGTACGGTAGCTGGTGTTAGCGTTCACACAATCATTACTGCTGGTGATGGTGCAAGAGTAGCGATCAACGTCATCAGTGAATTAAACGGCGAACGTTATGTCGATCATGATGTATTAAAATCGTAGTTACAGAAGAAATTAAAATCACCAGGGCTTTCCTCCTGGTGATTTTGTCTTTTTAATATCCGTCCGACTTATGACCCATATTTTCCGCATTCTTGCTAGCCATATCTGCAGCTGCTGTACTCATATGATCGTTTATTTCCTGTTTAGCCTTCTCTAGTCCTTCTTTCACACGCTGACCATATTCGGGGTCAGCATTCGTAAAGTATTCAACCATCTTATCTTGAATATTCGGTTTGCAAATTTTTAATGCATCCACTAAATTCGAGACAAGCTCATTTTTCTCAACATCATCAAATGCACGATACGTTTTCCCCGCTTGAGCAAAGTCATTCGTCCGATCAATCTTTTGGCGAACAAGCTTGGCCTTGTAATGAGGTTCATGCTCAGTCCATCTCTTCGGTGCTTCCTTCAATCCGCCAAGCGTGGAGGGTTCATAGTTGACATGTGGATTTTGTCCTGGTGCCATGTCTACTTGATATTCCATTTGACCATCCCGTTGGTTTGTCGCCACATGCTTCTTGGGTGCATTTACAGGTAATTGCAGATAATTTGTCCCTACTCGGTATCTTTGCGTATCTGAATAAGAAAAAGTACGTCCTTGGAGTAATTTGTCATCGGAAAAATCTAGCCCATCAACCAGCACCCCTGTACCAAAGGCGACCTGTTCCACTTCTGCAAAATAATTTTCAGGATTTTTGTTCAGAACCATCTTCCCTACAGGCAAGAACGGAAATTGTTCAGGATCCCATAATTTTGTCGGGTCAAGCGGATCAAAATCTAGTTCAGGATGCTCATTATCACTCATGATCTGAACGCAAAGCTCCCACTCTGGGTAATTGTCTTCCCTAATGGCCTGATATAGATCCTGAGTGGCATGATTATGGTTGGTTGACTGAATCTGATTTGCTTCATGTTGCAGTAGGTTCTTAATTCCCTGATTGATAGGTTCCCAATGATATTTAACTAGCATGGCTTCCCCCGCTTGATTTACCCACTTATAGGTATTCACGCCGGAACCTTGCATCTGTCTATAATTAGCGGGAATCCCCCAAGGAGAAAATAAAAAAGTAACCATATGGGTGGCTTCGGGCGTCTGAGAAAGGAAATCAAACATTCTTTCTGGGTCCGGTAAATTCGTAACTGGGTCTGGCTTGAAGGAGTGAACCATATCAGGAAACTTAAGGGGATCACGGATAAAGAAAATCTTTAAATTATTACCTACTAAATCCCAGTTTCCATCTTCAGTGTAGAACTTGGTAGCGAAACCGCGAGGGTCGCGCAAGGTTTCAGGTGAGTGTCCCCCGCCCACTACAGTAGAGAAACGGACAAACACAGGCGTTCTCTTTCCTGCTTCCTGAAATAGTTTGGCTCTTGTATATTTAGAGATCGGTTCATTACCAACTTTTCCATACGCTTCAAAATAACCGTGGGCTCCTGCTCCACGTGCATGAACAACTCTCTCGGGAATTCGTTCGCGATCAAAGTGAGATATTTTTTCCAGAAAGTCATAATTCTCTAATGTTGTTGGTCCTCTGTTTCCTACGGTTCTCACATTTTGATTATCGGTTATGGGGTGCCCCTGCCTATTGGTTAAGGTTTCTTGACTTTCCCCTTCCGAAAGTCGGTTATCTGTAGAACCTCCAACCCCGTTTACAGAAGTTCCATCTTCATTCCTATTCTGTTTATCCATATGACACCTCCTGAAAATCAACACTTCGAAACTTATCTTGTCCATACACGAAACCCTGTATACAATATTTGCCACAAAACCACCTACATGACTAAGGAAATGGAATATGAAAAAAAGATCGCACACGCGATCTTTGAAAGAACTACCATTTTTACTTTTTAGTTAGAGCTTCTCGGTCCGTAGCCATTGGCGGTTGTTCCATCCAGCCATTCTTGATCAAGATGTTTGCACCATCTTCAGCAAACAAAGCGATCTCTTGCATAAAGCGGGTATAATGCATTCCGATATCACGTCTTGGACTCGACCCCAAACTTGTACCATAGTGACTCAACGAAGCCCCTGTTAAAGCAGCCACGTGAAACATCATGAGCTTTTCAGAGAATGTAGGTGTCGTGGATTCGGTGGGGATCGTATCCCAAGTCATAGAAGCAGATAGATTAGATTCCGAAAGTAAAGATCCAAAGACTTCAATTTGTTTACTTGCAATTTGTTTACCCCTGACAAAAAAATCAATGACTTCCTTTGTTTGGGCAACTTGAGAAAAACCCATGATTAATGATCTTCCAATTTCATTGCGTTCAATATTAAAGAAAATATTCATAACCTCTATACAATTAAGGGGTCTTCGATCACCCAGCCACCCGTTAAGAAAACCTTGTTTTTCAACAAACTCCACACGTTTAGGCAATACGATTTGAGGCGGTCTCAGAAACAGGCCCTTCGACAGGAGAGTTTCCCTTGTTCTGTTATAAAGTTCTGCGGATGCTTGAACACACCCCTCAAAAAATTTAGATATATCTGTTCTAGCGCTATTAGCTAAAGACAAAGAGTAGCCATTCCCACCAATCTTGCCCATATTATGTAAGTAAAATAAATAAAACGTATCGGAAAATAATCGTGGAGCTGACAAGTCGACATCATTTTGCTCACTAAAACCTTCTGGGATTGCAATGTCTTCGTTATTAAAAAGGCTCGAAATATGATGAAGATGCTCTTGGGATAGGCTTAATGCGAAATGGAGTAAACCCTCTATTTCCTTATCTTTGACATGGCCTAAAAATTGCTTTAAAACACAAATCGCCATGCTATCGTTCATGTAGGTGGTCCACAAATGAGCTAATTCAGATGTCGACATCATCACTTGTCTTTCACTTTCCATTTAAGGCCTCCTGGAAAAACTAACATATCGATATCGGATAGTATTTCTCATTTGTGAGGTTTAATACAGACTTCTTACCCATTCCACCTATTTTAATTCTGCTAAAACTTCTTCAATTTTTGCTAGCTCAGATTGTAAACCGCCACCACTTAAGTACCAAAGCGGACCATCTAAGTAAACGATTTTATTGTTTTGGAATGCTTGTGTTTTCTTAATGATTTCATTTTCCATATCAGCTTTAATCTTTGATTCGCCACCTACAGCTGCTGTACGGTCGATTACGAATAACACTTGTGGATCAAATTCTAAAAGTGCTTCGAAACCGAAGTTTGAACCATGAGAAGAAGCGGCGATATCCTCTGTTACTGGTTTGAAGCCATAGATATTATAAATGTAACCATAATTAGAGTTCGATGCAAAACCAGATAATTTACCTTCGTTGTACATCGCAACTAATGATGTTTCATAGTTACCAGCTAAAGTCTTAATTTTTTCTAGTGCGGAGTCATATTTTTCTAGGTACTCTTCAGCTTCCTTTTCCTTACCGAACATTTTTGCTGCAACATCTACAGAAGCTAAGAAAGTGTTCCAATAATCATTTTGAGAGGTTCCTACGAATACTACAGGAGCAATTTCTTTAAACTCTTCATAGAATACAGATTGACGACCTGAGATAAAGATTACATCTGGCTTAAGCGCTGCGATATCTTCAAGTAATGGGCCCTTTAAAGTACCAATGTTTGTGTACTCATCACCTGAATAGTCTTCTAGGTGAGATGGTAATGTGGAGTCTTTAGCAACTCCGGCAATTCCCTTAACACCAAGTGCATCCAATGTATCTAAGAAACCATAGTCAAATACTACAATCTTTTCTGGCATTTTTTCGAATGTCACATCTTTAAAAGTGATTGTACCTTTTTCTTCATTTTTTGTTGAAGCTAATGTTGGAGATACAGTCATTGGATACGCAGGACCGCTCTCTTCTGCAGCTGCAGGGGTTTCTGCAGTTTTAGTTTCTGCTGCAACTTCCTTTGGTTGGGCTGTTGTAGCTTCTTCATTAGCGCCACAACCGGCAAGCAATAAGAACACAGCTAATGTTGCACTAACTAACTTTAGTTTTTTCATGGTTCTTTCTCCCCTTTTTATATTTGTTGTTTTATTGTTAATGATAATTAATATCATTAATAACCGTTATCAGTATACTGTCATCATTTATTACCGTCAATACGATTCTCTATAAATTATCTAGATGTTTATTTGTGACTTTGTGATTTGGATTAAGTATAAGAATTAAAATATACACAAATCCGAGAGCCTTCTTGTTCCTGAATAGGAATATGCATATCGTAAATGTCTCGCAGTGTATCCGAATTAATAATTTCATGCGTTGGCCCGTCTTTTACAAGCTTACCGTCTTTCAACGCGACAATACGATCGGAATACACAGACGCAAAGTTAATATCGTGTAATACAATGACTACTGTTTTACCAAGATCATCTACAAGCTTACGTAGAATTTTCATAATTTGAACAGAGTGCTTCATATCTAAATTATTTAAAGGCTCATCAAGCAAAACATAGTCCGTATCTTGTGCAATAACCATCGCGATAAACGCACGCTGTTTTTGACCGCCCGACAATTCATCTAAAAACTTATCTTGCATCTCTGTTAAGTTCAGATATTCAATGGCTTGATCAACGAATTTTTCATCCTCTGCTGTAAGACGTCCTTTAGAATACGGATAACGCCCAAATGCAACAAGCTCACGTATCGTTAATCTCACATTTATGTAATTGGCTTGCTTCAAAATCGAAACACGCTTCGCAAATTCACCAGACGCCCATCTTTTCACACTACTTTGATCCAATAATACTTCCCCAGTGTCTGCTTCAAGTAATCGGCTTACCATAGAAAGCAGTGTAGATTTACCAGCACCATTAGGTCCGATAAACGATGTAATCGTCCCCGGCTCGATTGATACAGATACGTCTTCTACAACAGGCTTTTTACCAAATCGCTTTGTTAATCCCTTGATTTCAATCATCCTGCCGCCCTACTTTCCTTTAGTAATAAGTAAATAAAGTAAACACCACCAATAAAGTTGATAATAACACTTAAGGTTGTACGCAATTCAAATATATGCTCGACAAGGAATTGACCACCTACCAGTGCAATAATACTGATTAAACTTGCACCTAAAATTAAAACTGAATGCTTATACGTAACCAAATATTGATAGGAAAGATTCGCTACGATTAATCCAAAAAACGTAATCGGACCAACCAAGGCTGTTGATGTCGCAATTAAAAACGACGATAGAATTAAAACATTCATGACCATACGGTCGTAGTTAATACCAAGGTTAATTGCATTTTCACGACCGAGGGACATAACATCTAGCTTATCCATAATGAAATAACCATAAATAAGTGCAATGAATAATACACCGATGGAAAGATATAATAAGTCAGCCTTTACGTTTATAAAGCTTGCGAATAAGCGCGTTTGCAGGCTTAAATATTCCACTGGATCAATCAATACTTGTAAAAATGTCACCAGACTTACCAGTAGCGTTCCTAATATCATCCCAATCAAAAGAAGCAAATAAATAGGGTGCTTATCCGCTCGGAATAAGAAACGATATAAGATCAGTGCAAATAATACCATGGCTATAATAGATGAACCGAAATTCAGATATTTATTTACTACCCAAATCGACATCGAGCCTGCAAAGAAATAGATGACCGTTTGGACGACTTCGTACATAGAATCAAGGCCTATCATAGAAGGGGTTAAAATTCGGTTATGTGTAATGGTCTGGAACACGACCGTTGAATACGCAATCGCAATCCCTGTTACAACCATTGCCGCCACACGAATCATACGCCTTGGAAAGGCGTAATCAAAGCCACCTTTGATATCATAAAATCCGAAAAGCAAAATACTGATAGTCGCTAACACCGCTAGAACAATCAACTTCGCACTATTTTTTTGCATATGCTCTTCCCCTAAACAACATGATTAAGAAGATCGCACTACCGATTACTGCCACAGTTACATTTACTGGAATCTCATAAGGGTGAATAACAATGCGTCCAATAATGTCACATACTAGTAGGAAGACAACCCCTAAAACCGCTGTATGCGGAATGGTTTTACGTAAATTATCACCTAAATATAGAGAGACAATATTAGGTACAATTAAACCTAAAAAGGGAATAACGCCGACAGTTAGCACGACAGTTGTAGAAATAACGGCAACTAAAATAAGACCTATATTTAATACAAGCTTATAACTTAAGCCCAGGTTTTTCGCAAAATCCTCACCCATACCTGCGACTGTAAATTTGTTAGCATATAGATAAGCTAAGATCACCGCTGGAACACTTACATATAACAACTCATAGCGACCAGAAATAATCAAGGTGAAACTTCCCATTAACCATGAAGAAATATTTTGGATAAGATCTGCTTCGTATGCAAAAAACGTCGTAATCGATGACAAAATATTCCCGTACATAATCCCGATTAACGGTACAAAAATAACATCTTTAAACTTAATGCGATCTAGTATTTGCATAAAAATCAAGGTTCCTACTAGCGCAAATGCAAAACTGAAAATCACTTGTTGCATATACGTTGCACTGGTAAAAAACAGCATAGATATTAGAATTCCTAGCTTTGCTGCATCTAACGTACCGGCAGTCGTTGGCGATACAAATTTATTTCGACTTAAAGACTGCATAATCAAACCAGCAATACTCATTCCTGCTCCCGCCAAGATAATCGCCATTAGACGAGGCACTCGACTGATTAAGAAAATCTGTGCCTTATCCGAATCCCAATCAAGCAAGTCACTCATCTTGATATCAATCGCACCTATAAATAGCGATACACAGGCTAGAACTATAGTTGCAACGATTAAAATGCATAGTCTCATAATATGTAATCCTCATAACGTGTTTATTTTCAGCGTGATGATTATGCTACTCCCTTTCCCCTCCCAAATAATCATGAACTATTTCTTATTGCAAAATTTTGCATAAACAATAATTAGTCAAACATAAATTGTTCAAACAATAGTTATACAAAAAATATATTTGTTATTGCTAATAGTCATTCATAAAAATTGATAATCAATATCAATCCCTATGAACTAAATAATAATCAATCTCAATAGCCCTGTCAACCCTCTTTTTTCCTCGTATAGGAATACTACCTTTCGTGAAATAAAAAAAGCGGAGCCGTTTTGATCCTCGCGGCTCCACTACATTTTGTTAGGGAAGTTTTCCCGATCCCAATTGCCCCATCCTAACAAGAGAGTTGGCTTACCAGTCGGCCCCTTTACAACTTCTATAGCGACCATTCCAATGGAGAAAGAAGTACTTAAACTCGGTATATTGTCCATTGCGATCCTAGCATAGAACCTATCCATTCTTTTAGTAACTTCCCTTAGTAGCAATTTAGCAATCCCTCTTTTCCTGTGATCATTGTGGACAGCAATGAAGGAGTGGTGTATACCGAACTGAGCAACTACTAAGACGCCTATTAACTCCCCTCTTTCTATGGCTATTGCAATACCATTTCCCCTCTGCTTCAATTCATCCACTGACAATACATCTAACCATCGTATCGCTTTGTGTGTAATTCGCTTATCCCCAAACCGCTGAATAAAGTCTAAAAGGTTTTGCCTAATCAGCGGAAGCTGAAACGCTTCAATCATTCCTATTTGCATAATGGGCCCCCAAAGCTCATAACGTTTCTCATAAGTAGATCACCAGCCTTATAATATGCATCAACTGGAAAAGGGGATATTACATTTTCCCAGTGGGAAAATTTCCTATCTTGTCATAATCTCTTAGCTCTTCTCTATAAATTTTAGTTGACAATGATTATCATTAATTGGTATACTGTATACCATAAGGAACATAAAATCTTGCAACACATAGGAGGAGTAAAAATGATGAATTGGTTATTTCGATCATCCGTTGAAAAATTGGTAGAAAAGAAGATGAACAGTTTAAACAAGACGATGAACTACAGCAAAAATCATACCATCGAGAATGTTGGTCCCCATAAAAAAATCAGAGAAAATGGGGATAAGAAAATATTTATCGGGTTATCTGGAGGTACTGTTGAGGAGTTGGTAGCTAAAAAGATGAAAAGTCTTAACAACACGATGAACTATAGCAAAAAGAACAAAGGGAGAACATAATGATCCGTTGGTAATAACCCTCTATTTCACATACGATAGAGGGTTTTTATTATCTATTAACTCTCAAGCTTGTGCTAGTCCCCATCAAATGTTTACCATATCCAATTTAGTTGTATATCTATTAAAAGGTTTAGTTTATGAAAAAACGTTTCTCTAGACCCACACAATAGATGATTGTTACAATTGGTTAAGAAGAACAAATGGTATACCAAACTTTCCAGATGAATCATAAACAATGTTTCTTAGGAAATACCTCATTAAGGAGAAGTACTATGGTTTCACATAATGTGCAAAAGAAAGTAGAATATGGAGCTTGGTTGAGTATAACTGCCTATATCCTTCTGACTTTTTTTAAATTACTGGTTGGTTATATCGCCCAATCAAAAGCCCTTACGGCGGATGGTTTGAATAATTCTACGGATATTCTTCTGTCAGTAGCTATACTTATTGGAATCCGGATCGCAAGGAAACCACCAGATGCTAATCATACATATGGCCATTCCAAGGCAGAATCTATCGCTTCTTTAGCTGCGTCTTTTATCATGGTAAGCGTTGGCCTTAACATTATACTCAAGTCAATTCAACAACTATTTTTATCTCCATCGATTATCGTTGTACCTGACACTCTTGCTGCATGGACAGCTATCTTCTGTGCGCTTGTCATGTATTTCGTTTACCGCTTCAATTACAAAGTGGCAAATCAAACCAATAGTTCTGCCCTACTTTCTGCAGCAAAAGACAATCTATCTGATGCCTGGGTAAGTATCGGAGCAGCCATCGGTATCTTCGCTGCCCAATGGAACATGCCTTGGCTAGATCCCCTTGCCGCATGTATTGTTGGGATATTAATTTGTAAAACAGCCTGGGAAATATTCCAAGAATCCTCTCGCGTATTAACAGACGGATTTGATGAAGGAGCATTGTCCCAATTTACCCATACCATCATGCTGATCAAGGGAGTCCGAGTAGTAGATGATATAAGGGCCCGAAGCTATGGATCAGATATATTTGTCGATGTAGTGATTCATGTCGACCCAGAAATTAATATCATCGAGAGTCATCATATCTGTAATCAAATTGAACAGATCATGCTTGATAGACACCAGGTTTCCAATGTGCATATTCATATTGAACCATACATTAACGTTTCATAATAAAGTCGATAATCCCTCTACGGATTACCGACTTTATTCTTACCTTAAAGGAAATTCCGTCAATTTGACAAAGCGATATCCTCTGCTAATTAATTCTGGAATGGCTGCCTTGAGCCCCTCCGCTGTACCTCCATTAGGTTTATTCATATGAAGTAGTACAATGGAACCTGGTTTAGCAGACAACAAGGCATTCTTTACTTGCTCCGCCGAGAACGTAGCTCCCGCATCTCCCAAAACATTATAATTAACAACCCTCTCTCCTACCTCACCGACAACTTTGACTCCAATATCATCATAATAGGCTGTTCCTGAGCGGAAGAACTTAGGAGGTTTACCTGTTATATGTTGAATTTTTCTATGGTTGACCAATACCTCATCTACCATGGCACCAACACCTTCTGTCCCCTTTATGCCCCATGCCGATCTTCCATTAGCGGAAAGAGGCTTATGTAGATAACCATGGTTCTCTATTTCAAATAGAGGGATCTGAGAAAGAGCCAAAAATGTCCAGTAATTCGCATCTATCCATCGACTATTCACAAAAAGGGTAGCTGGAATATTTCTTTGCCTTAGGTAATATATCAATTCTGCATCATAACCGCTTCCAGCAGGTCCACCACAAGCATCAAGTGTTAAAGCTATCACTTTATCACGAGTATTGAGCGCTGTATAGACACCAGATATATTCTCTCCCCACTGTTTGGGTTGCTGATTTCTATATTTCATGACAATCCGATTCTTGATAGCCAAGTCGTCTGCAGGTAAATGTGTATTCAACTGCACATCGTAAGTGGAAAGGTTTTTCTCATTCGTACATCCGTTTAACATAAAGGGTATCATGAGGCAAAGCACGAGTTGTAGCAAACGCACAAAGGACACATCCTTTTAGAGTTAATTTCCCCCAATGTGTGCCTGTGATTCATCGATATTTCTCAAAGCGATTAAAATTGAAAAAGCAGACCTAAACCGGTCTGCTCTTCTGGATTATTCACCAAAATCTACATTATGGTACACTTGTTGCACGTCATCCAAATCTTCTAAAGCGTCAATTAGTTTTTCGAATTGGGCTTGAGCGTCTTCTGGAAGAGTCAAATCATTCTGAGCCAGCATAGTAAGTTCAGCTACTGTAAATTCTGTAATTCCCACGATCTTAAATGCTTCTTGTACAGCGTGGAACTGTTCAGGTTCCGCGTAAACAATGACCGCTTCATCTTCTTCGATGATGTCACGTACTTCAACATCCGATTCCATGAGAATTTCCAATACTTCGTCTGCTGTCTTGCCTTCTAAACCAATAACGGCGGTTGCATCAAACATGTAGGCTACAGAACCACTAACCCCCATGTTTCCCCCGTTCTTATTAAAGGCAGATCGTACTTCTGCCGCCGTACGATTCACATTATTCGTCAGGGCATCAACAATTAACATAGATCCGTTTGGTCCGAAGCCTTCATAACGAAGCTCTGTATAGTTTTCTTCCGCTCCGCCTTTTGCCTTTTCAATTGCACGGTCAACGATAGCTTTAGGAACCATATAAGTTTTGGCACGCTCTAGGACCACTTTCAATGCGCGGTTCGATTCCGGATCTGGTTCACCTTGTTTTGCTGCAACGTAAATTTCCTTCCCGAACTTAGCGTAGATACGACTCGTATTTTTATCTTTTGATGCTTTTTTCTCTTTAATATTATTCCACTTACGACCCATTCTTGTTCCACTCTCTTTCGACTTCAAAAAATAGTAAAGTAAAATGATTCACTAACCTAGATTATACCTTAATTGTATCTCCTTTTGCGAATTTATTCCTGCCAGTTTTTTATAGTAAACTAAAGGAAAAAGATCCCTTTTAAATTTCAGCTACTTTAAGGGCTTCCACTTGTAATTTTCGTATTCTGTAATTCTCTACTTCTTTTATGAAGATTTTCAGATTTCGATATTCCAATTCTTCCCCAGACCTAGGAATTCGTTCTAACCTTTCAAATATCCATCCACCAAGAGTATGATAAGAGGTTTCTGGCAATGGTACATCTAATAATTTGGCAAAATCATCTATTGGGAACTGCGCATCGAACTCATAGACGTCTTCCCCTAATTTGGTCATGATGCTTATTTTTTCATCATGTTCGTCCCAGATATCACCGACTAATTCCTCAAGTATATCTTCTAATGTAATCAATCCGGAAGTTCCTCCGTACTCATCTAACACGATAGCCATATGACTCTTGGTCTTCTGCAATTCTGGCAAGAGGGAAGAAATTTTCATAGAGGTAACGACAAACATAGGCTTCCTTAATAAGTCTCTAACCTTCACTTCCTTGTGCTGAACTAGTTCAGCAAAGAACTCACGTTCAGATAAAATACCAATGACATTATCTATATGTTCTTCGTAAACTGGGATTCGAGAAAATCTTTCCTCAAGAAACACCTGTTTAATTTCTTCTATAGGGTGGTTAACTTCAATAGATATCATATCAATTCTAGGAGTCAGGATTTCACCGACAAGAATCTCATTAAATTCCAGTGAGCGATGGACTAGTTCCTTCTCACTCTTATCTAACACGCCCTCTTCCTCGCTGATATCCACCATGACTTTAATTTCTTCTTCTGTAACCGATGGGGCAGACTCACTCTGGTTGGAAAACATTCTGGAAACTAGTGATTTCAGTTTACCAAACAAGAAATTAATCGGTTTAAGCAGGTTAATGAGCAAAAGCAGGATACCCGATATCTTCAAGGCGTATGTTTCAGCATTTTCCTTCGCAATGGATTTTGGTAGAATTTCGCCAAAAATTAAGATAAGAACCGTCATGACCAAGGTACTGATCACAAGTCCACTGCTCGCGCCAAATAAATCAGTAGCTACTTTCGCAGAAATACTAGCTGCTGCAATATTAACGATATTGTTTCCGATTAAGATGGTGGATAAAGCATTGTCAAAATTATCCGAGATAAACAATGCCTTCTTACTGCCTGGCTTGTTCTCACTGACATAATTTCTGAGCCTTATTTTATTTACACTCGAGTAAGCCGTTTCCGCTGACGAGAAAAAAGCGGATAGAAAAATTAAAATTCCTAAAAAGAATATAAGACCTAAGGGCACTTCGTCCAAAAACATTCACACTCCATAGACTTTTATTTGATGGCTATACACTATTATATTAGCATAAAAGCGAAAAAATATCGTCTCTCCCTATGAAGGAGAAAAGCGACCCATGATCGGATCGCCTTCTAATACAACAATCTATCTTAGTAGAGTCGTTTTGTATAGCTTTCTTGAAGCAGTTTTGCAACCTCCACAGCTGTAGTTCCCGGGATATTTGCATGATCTGTCAGTATTTTTGCAGGAGAAGGTAGAGTTTCACGATTCGGCCACGTATCGTGTTCCCAAAGTCTAGAACGTTTAAAGGCTTTAGCACAATGAATAAAACACTCCTCGACTTCAACTCCAATCCCTAAAAGTGGAGCTTTATCGTTAACAGACAACTTTCTGAGTATCTCTTGATCTTTTATAATACATGCTTTTCCGTTTACACGAAGAGTCTCTCCAAGTTGTGGAATTACGAATACTAGACCTACTTGAGGGGTCGACAAGATATTGCGCATGGAATCCACTCGTCGGTTGCCAGGCCTTTCAGGAATGACCAAGTGGGACTCATCCAAGATGTGTACAAAACCGGGTCCATCCCCCCTTGGTGAAACATCGCATCTCCCCAATGAATCTGCCGTAGCTAAAAACAATAGAGGTGATCGTCTAATAAACATTCGACAATGATCATCAATGTAGGAAATAACCTTATTCCTTACAAGTTCGCTTGGCTCACCGAGAAGCGTACGCAACTCTTCTTCCGTAGTTACTACTTCTTTAAAATAGTTCATGTCTTATCCCCTTACATCCGTGTTAACTCCCAAGTCTCCCAAATCATCTCTTGGCCATAACTATGATTTTTCTCTTCTTGCACAAGTTCAAAGCCTTTTTTCTGATAGATATGACGCGCCTCTACTAATTTACTATTAGTCATTAACATAATCTTGTGGTAACCTGCATGCTTCGCGTATTGAATACACTCGTCCACAAGTCTAGTACCTAGACCTATCCCGCGGGCTTTTGGATCGACAAAGAACAAGCGTAACTTTGCTACTGTCTCACTATGCTGTACGATAAATATAGAACCGACAATTTCTCCATCCATCTCAGCTATCCAACATCGTTCCTTGTTAGGCTTGTATTGGTTAACAAAATCAGCAACAATCTGCGCGACAAGTGCTTCAAACCTTTCATCCCATCCATACTCCTTATAATAAAGAACACCATGTTTATATGTAACATAGCCCATGTCCCCTGGCTTATGTGGTCGTAGGATATACCGTTCGCCTGACTGGTTCTGGGTTTTCGGTTGTTCAAATTTTATTTCGGACATAATCAACCTCCTTTTTCTTTCCTAATATCTTATATATAAGAATAACAAGCAAACTGTAGCAATGGAAGGGGACGTTTTACACTAGGATTAACCTTTATTTAAGTTGTAAAAGATGAATTTGAGAGGAGTAAAGTCGATGATTACCATGAAAAGTGAACGACAAATCCAATTGATGCAGCAAGCAGGAAAGTTGCTCGCTTCATGCCATAAGGAGATTGCGAAGCGGATTAAACCTGGGGTAACCACTCTTGAAATTGATGCATTCGTTGAAGACTATTTAGCCAAGCATGGAGCCACTCCAGAACAAAAGGGGTTTCAGGGATATGAGTATGCCACGTGTGCTTCTGTTAATGACGAGATATGCCATGGGTTTCCCCGAAATACACCGCTGAAAGATGGTGATATTGTCACCATTGATATGGTCGTGAATTTAAAAGGAGGATTAGCCGATTCCGCCTGGACTCATACCGTTGGAAAGATCTCTGACACAGCAAAACGATTACTAAAAGTTACAGAAAGATCCTTACGAGTGGGAATACAGCAAGCCAGACTAGGGAATCGGATTGGAGATATTGGATTTGCTATACAAACATATGTTGAGGCAGAAGGTTTTTCCGTGGTGAGAGATTTTTCAGGTCATGGCATTGGACCCACTTTACATGAACCCCCTTTTGTTCCCCACTTTGGCATAGCCGGGAAGGGGCCAAGACTTAAGGAGGGAATGGTCATCACAATCGAACCGATGGTCAATGTAGGAACATGGCACAGTCAGATGGACTCCAACGGATGGACTGCAAGAACCCTAGATGGCAAACTCTCTGCCCAATACGAACACACCATAGCTATAACTAAGAATGGACCATTAATCCTGACAGAACTGTAATATAGTAGATAAAGGGGAAATCCACGCTATATTCCCCTCTATTTTTTAGATTATCTTATAATAATACACTGTAGCATGAAGTTCACCGTTGGCTGATCTCGCATAGTTAGGAATACGGCCGGCCTCCAGGTATCCAAGCGATTGATACAGCAGATTGGATGGATCCCCTTCCCTCGTATCAAGGACTATTAGTGAGATTCCTTCCATCCTAGCTCTCTCCTCTGCCGCTTGCATGAGTAAACGTCCTATCCCCTTTCTCCTAGCTTTAGGGTCAGTCATTAACTTTGCAATTTCAGCTCGATGATTTCCGTTCTTCTTCGTACATAAGTGTAACTGTATGCTCCCTAGAATTTCATCGTTAACTCTGGCTACCCATAGTTTCACTTCAGTCGAGAGAGCCTGTTCCCAATAACTTCTAGCATCAGAGTAAGACAATGGAGGCAGAAACCCAATGGACGCTCCATCTTCAACCACTTGAGTTAACAATTGAGCTAGCTCATCGATCTGTTCGTTCGTTGATTTTAACTCTTCTACTGTTACAACAGTATCCATATATTCTCCATTCTGTATATTCTTATTGCCCACTCCAAAACATAACGGATGTCATGTCGACTCCTAAACGGCAGATTCTCCAGTGATTGCTCCGAGGAGGTGTCCTACCCACCCAGAAAATTACCGGAGAAACTTCCGCTATTTACCCCAACTCGCTAAAATGGGCCGAAATAACGGAACGAATTCCGTCTATTCGCACCACAAGCCTAAAAATGAGTTACTTTTAACCAATTAACAGGAAATCTTCCGCTTATTTCAAGCCAAATTACCGAATCCAACCACTTTACGGAGCTTTTTCCGCTTATCCCCCAGTAGCCTACGCCTCAATCCACCGTTTCATCGCTTTCATTTGACCAAGGTGTTCCGCTTCATGATACATCATGAGTTGAAACAATTCCCCAAAGGTTTGAATATTACCGAATGGAAATTTAAAAGGAAGCGACTGGGCAAAGTATTCCTCGTTGAGATCGTTAATACGCCGAGTCTGATCTTCTAGGTAGCTTATTAATTCCGTCAGCGTAGTGATATCTTCTGTCCATTGGGAAGGCTTGGTCCCTAGACCAAACATGGATTCGTAAGCAGCTGGTATGTTAAGAGAACGCTTGGGATAACCAAACATAAATTTCTCTCCAACAAATAAGAGGTGTCCAACATGCCATCGGATCGTATTATTAAAGCCTTTAGGTTGTACATCTATTATTTTTTCATCCAACTCCTTTAGAAATTGTAGCAATGCCCCTCTTGTAAGTTCAAATTGCTTAGACATTTTCCGTTTCTCCTCCATTCGAGTAATATCACTATGCATCTAACTTACATCATTTTACCACCTGCCTCACAAAAGTCCCATTCTTATATTAGTCAGCCATGAAAAACAAACCACAATCGAGTAAAAATAAAAAAAGCAAGGCATTTACTCCCTGCTTTCTATCCAACCTTGATTTAGTTGTAAAAAGACTCGTTTCTCACCCACGAGCCTCCTTCATCCGTACTCCGATAAACCATCGTAGCCGAAAGAAGGGCACCCCGAGCTGCTTCTTCTACAGTGGCGAAACGATTGCCTTCGGAAAGACGAGGATCTGCATGATCTGCGCCCCGATAGGCATGACTCAATTCATAAAAGAAATGTCCGGACTGATTCTTGAGAATTTGAATGTGAATCTCTTTACCGTCAACACGTGCCTTAAGATGATGGACCACTTCGCTAACAGCTTCAATATCGGGATGGATATCCTCGAGTTTACCTAAATCCAGCAAGGAAAACTCCTCCTTCTTTTTCAGTCAATAGGCGTCGGAAACTCCTCCGTTATTTTTTACCCAATCATCCTTATTTATGAAACGAGTCTTCCTTTTCACCGTGAAACAAAACGATTCCCGCTAACCCAAAACCGCCATGGATAATCTTTAGCCTCACCACTGTTGTCGATACCAATTCTTGGTCCTGCTTCGATGGAATGGATCTTCTTTCCCTCTGCTATATAAAGCGGAGGCTCAAAGATAGGGCTTCCGTAATCCTCCTTTACAATACCTAAAGCTTTGGTCAGCTTCCCAGGACCATTCGTGAGATCGGGTAGTTGTTTATCTTTACCCCGGCGTTCGAACATCAATTCTATACCTGTGCAAGGTTCTACTGCCCGTATTAAAACCGCTTCGGGATTTCCTTCCCTCCCACTTACCACATTGACTAAACAGTGAGTATGCATTACATACGTATAAACATAACCGGGAGGACCAAACATCACTTCTGTTCTAGGAGTCCTTCTATTTCCAAAGCTATGGGCCGCACGATCCAGAGGACCAATATAAGCCTCAGTCTCTACAATCCAACCAGAAGCCGTCCCTGATTCTGTTTCTTTTACCAGTAGCATTCCCAACAACGACTTTGCGAGCTCCAAAGTAGGTAGTTGAAAAAAGGAACGATCTAAGGGTTGACATAACGACATGCCCTCACCTCACTTTTTCATCCAACGCCAACTATTTTGATGAAATTTAATTTCTATTCTCTGTTGAGCATGCAATGACCTAAGATACCCCATTACAGCTGTTTGATATAATACATAGGAAGTCATGTTATCAATCATAATTTCATGAAGATGGGATAACGCGGCCACAAGTTCATCCGTGGTTGCCCCATTGCTATATCCGTCAATCAACTTTATTAATCTGTCCATATTATCCTGATGCCATTGCACATTAAACCGAATCGTCTCGGCTACTTCTGTCCGACTCTCCATATTCCCATGTCCTGGTATATAAAAGGAGGAATCACTATGTAGTATTTTTTCACAAGACTTAACAGCTTGGTCTGCATCGACTAAGAAAGGAATCTTATGCTTCTTCATGACCTCAATTCCAAAATAACCATCCCCTGCAAAGCAAACCCCATCCACCGTTAAGGTAAGCTGTTGGTGAGCATGTCCAGGTACAAAGTCCACTTCAAACTTCCATTCGTCAATTGTGAAATCTTCTTCAATAACGATATCTACTCTAGAGGCTTCCCCTTTTAGAAACTTATTCTGTAACTCCTTTGGAGGAGTCGCACCAGAAAAAAGAGAGATCCCCTCTAGTTCTGGGTAACGGATAAAGGCCTCCTCTACTGAAGGAGCCCACACTTTACTATTGGGATATTTTTTTAACAACGTACGATTCCCGCCAAAATGATCCGCATGGGAATGAGTATTCATGATATGAAGAAGGGTTGAATTCCATGACTGGATCACCTTATCTATCCTACCTGCAGAAGACTTATCCAACCCCGTATCAATAACAATAACACCGTTATCCCCTTTTAGGAGTCCGATGTTAACCGCTCCTTTTAAATAAAAAATCTTCTCTTTTACTTGAATCAATTCCATAATAACTCTCCTCAACCTTTAACTGAAGTAATAAAAAAACCGACATTGTCGGTTTTTCTGCACATAATTCCTAGCTTTCTAATGCTTTGCGAAGATTCTCTAAAATCCCAACCCATCCTTGTTCCATCCGAGCACGTATGACCGAGCTTTTCTCGTTGGCTTTAGGAAGAATCTCATCGGATTGTTTCCATCCACCATGGACTAGAGTAAATTGGGTTTGCTCCCCAAGTTCATCAAGGATAAATGAAACCACCCAACCTTCTGTATCCCATGTAAAAGAAAGGCGATTCGGCGATTCTAACTCCATTAACTTACAAGGAGATGAACAGAACGGTGTTTGCAAATGAAAATCATGTCCTAAGATCGGCTGCATATCACTTGGCATAAACCACAAGGCCATACCCTCAGCAGTCGAAACCCGTTCCCATACCTTTTGAATTGGTGCATGTAAGAGAATCGTGTGTTTAATATCTGGTAATGTATTTTGGTTTTCTGCCACAAGAATACCCTCTTTCTAATTTAAAACTACTCTCCACCATTTTACCACGAATATCCAACTAATACTCGTCCAAGAGTTCAAGAACAATGGGGCAGTGATCACTTCCCATAACATGGGAATGGATTTGGGCCTCCTTCAACCTATTCTTCCATCTCTCAGATACAATAAAATAGTCAATACGCCACCCAATATTCCTTTCTCTCACCTTGGCCATATAAGACCACCAAGAATAAGCGCCCTCCTTATCAGGATACAAATCTCTGTAAGAATCAAGAAATCCTTCAGCAAGTAGGGCTGTCATTTTACCTCGCTCTTCATCGGTAAAGCCTGAATTTCCTTTATTCGTTTTCGCATTCTTCAAGTCTATTTCTTGATGAGCAACATTCATGTCCCCACATAGAATGACCGGCTTAATGGAATCTAGTTCCTTTAGGTATTCACGGAAGCAGTCTTCCCACTTCAATCGATAGTCGAGACGGGCCAAATCTCTCTGGGCATTAGGCACATACACATTCACCATAAAGTAATCCTCGAACTCTAAGGTAATTAACCTTCCTTCTGAATCAAACTCTTCAAAGCCTAAACCATATCTTACGGATAGAGGTTCCTTTTTGGTAAAAATAGCGGTTCCTGAATAGCCCTTTTTGAGGGCGTAATTCCAGTATTGATCATAACCCTCAAGCTCAAGCGTAATTTGTCCCGCTTGTAATTTTGTTTCTTGTACACAAAACACATCTGCATCTATTTCCTTAAAATAATCAAGAAAACCTTTAGTAACACAGGCTCTAAGTCCATTAACGTTCCAGCTTACGAATTTCATCTCATCCACCAAATCTCCTATTTCTACCCCTTAATTGAAAAGCGGTCTAGCTTAAAGAGAGACATATCTATCTCAGACTTGCCATCTGCGACCATTTGACCAAGTGCTTCTCCCAAGGAACTCACAAACTTAAATCCGTGACCTGAGAAACCCGCTGCCAGTACTACATGCTTGTAATTAGGATGATGATCTATAATAAAGTGCTCATCAGGAGTGACCGTATAAAGACATGTTGATCCTTTCAATAAGGAACCGGAAGCTTGCGGCATATAGGAATTGAGACATTGGCGCAAATCCTGTTCGTCTTCGGCGAAGCTTCCAAATGGAGGAATGACATCTCCAAATTGAACCTGTTGGCCTCCATCGTGGCGTCCAATTTTCAATCCTGCACCGTCCATATCAGGGAACCCATAATAATCGGTTGTTCCTTTTGTAATGACAAAGCCCGGAAAGTTAGGAGATCGGAACTTTTCCCCTTCTGTTGAAAACCACCCTACGGCTTTACGCATGACCTTCAACGGCAGTTCCAGCTCTTGTAATAAACGAGTGTTTCCCGCACCGGAAGAAATTAGTAGTTTGTCCGCTGTAAAGGTTTGATCTTTTGCTTGCACGGTCACCCCATTGTTATGGTAAGTGATGTTCTCGATACGCGTGTGGGGGTGGATCACAGCGCCCTCTTGAATGGCTAATTTTCTGTAAGATTGAATAGCCTTCTCCGGTGACAAGATGCCGGCTCGAGTTTCCAAAATTCCTTCTGCAATTTCCGGCAAGGTGAAGCCTGGCCATCTCTTAAGGATTTCCTCTCTTGAGTAACGTTCCACAGATAGGGAAAATGCTCTTGCCGCTTCTAGTTTAGACTCTAGTGAAGAGGGTCCATCAACAGCGATGCTTAAGACCCCTGTCTGATCGAGAATTTTTTCTGATGCTTCCGCCTCTAATTCTTTCCAAAGGTCTAGTGCTCTTAAAGCAAGAGGCACATAAGGTCTTTGATCTTGATATGTATAACGATATAAACGTGTTTCCCCGTGATGGCTTCCTTCAATATGAGGTGGATCATTGGCATCTAGCAGGATCGTTCTTACTCCTCTTTTTGCCAGATAGTATCCAGCCGCCATTCCCATGGAACCTGCTCCAATAATTAATACTTCAGCATGATGCTTACCCACTCTATCATCCCCTTACATTTTATATTAAACTAAACTCTAGTAAGAAAACAGGTTTCACAATATTTACATTACTTTCATTATAGCCAGTCTACTACCTTACTACAAATCTTCTTATTCAAGACAGTATAACAGTAGAGAGAAAAAAAGACCTGCACATAGCAGATCTGATCTGTCTGTATTCGTTATTTTCTCTCTGTTACTTTACTAATCTCAATTTTTGGATTCTTTTTTAGATCATCGACATAACGAAGTGCGGCATCCTTCGTTTGGAAATGAGCATCTGATAAGTCCTCGTCCAATACCCATTCATTTGCTTCCAGATAATAGACCTCTACATCCCAAGTTTTATCTTGCTCTAGCATGATATCAATCTCTACCTTCTTTTTAGACATCTACAATTTCCTCCCTTCCTATTAGACCATATTATCCCTAGCGATTGGTTACTATTCTCTCATAGACCCGGTCACTCTTATCTTCTTTGGATTCCACTATCTTGATATCGCTTCTATGATCAAGGTATCGACATACCGAAGCATATAACCGTGGTTTCCCTGATAGATATCGATCCTCCGTTGCTCCAAACTGCTTAATTAATTTTTCCGCCATTTCTCTTGCACTAGTTATTCCTTCATCAAGAAGATGATCCACCCTACTGCTATAGTGAGGTTGTAGGAAGGTCTGCTTAGAATCAGCAACAACCTCTACCTTCGGTAATTGTGGTTTCTCCACAACCTTTACCTTTTCCTCTTTCTTGGTCCTTGGTTCTTCCTCTCCTCCAAAGAGAGAGAGTTGCTCTGTAATGTCAGCCATCGCTTTGACCTCACTTCCTAAAACACTTGTATGAATTCATTCCTCCATCATACTATGGTTAAAGCAATACGTAAAACCTTCTGATACCCGGCATGAAGAAGGAATTTCCTGGGCAGATTATAGCAGGAGGTGTTTGACATGCTTAGCCAAGATACATCGAAACCGAACACAGTTCCTGTCCCCATCTGGCGATGCAGGAACAAGGAATGTAAGGCATTCATACGGGAAGAAATGGCCTCTTCCCCATCGCCTGCCTGTCCATTGTGCAACGGACCGACGATTCGAAGCATGAAACACTTGCCAGAACTTGTAAAGAAATACAAAAAGCCAAAGTAAGTAATTGCTGTTTACCCTGTATATGTATACAGGGTTCTTTTTCATCTCACTAGTTTGACTCCAAAATAGACGATCCAGCTGCTTAACGGAGAAATTTCCATTAAAGTTCTGGTGATCCTTCTGGCGGCCTCATGACCTGAAGAATAACCGTACTATTTTCCTCTATTCTCCCCAAGTAGCCCAACATGGCCAAAATAGCGGAGTGAATTCCGGTTATCGGCCTCGAAAAGCTAAAAACCAGCTATTTTTGGACCCTTAACAGGAAATTCGGCTTAGCCCCCTAAGTTTGGACACT